>JADGBM010000056.1 GCA_015231515.1 Desulfobulbaceae bacterium | reverse complement strand
CGAAGACAACGAGTTCAATCAGCAGGTTGCGCTGGCGGTTCTGAAAAGATTCGGTCAGACAGCGGATATTGCGAACAACGGGAAAGAAGCGGTGGAAATCCTCAAATCAACGCGGTATGACCTGATTCTGATGGACATTGAAATGCCCGAAATGGGTGGTCTGGAAGCAACGAAGATCATCCGGAATTCGAAATCGGAAAACCGGAATGTCCCGATTTTCGCCATGACCGCCCATGCCCTGAAAGGAAGCCGTGAGCGTTTTATCGAAGCCGGAATGAATGACTATCTCACCAAGCCGATTGACCCCGATATGTTATATACCGCCATCCGCTGCCGGTTTGAATCGTCTGAATCTGTTGAAACAAATCTGGATAGCGAATCCTGCCTGTGTAATGATCATGAGAATCGGGAAGTGTTTGACCGGGCGGATTTTATGAAACGCGTGAGCGGAAATAAAACGATGGTAAAGATATTATTGGATTTGTTCCCCGAACAGGTTTTGCAGGAGATCGAAAGATTGAAAACCGCGGTTAGGGAAAATAATGACGAAGCAATCAGGCTGCATGCTCACAGCATCAAAGGCATGGCAGCCAATATTTCCGCAGGCAGACTGAAAGATACGGCTTTTGAAATCGAAACAGCCGGAAAACAGGGCGATACAGAAGCCGTAAATCAGCTTACGGAAAAACTGGAACAGGAAGCGCAGCGGCTTATAATCGTTTTGAATCGTTGACTGAACTGATATGCTTATGCAAAAAATGTTCAAGATCTCCATCATGTCATTACAACAAATTAAATAGCAAATTAAATAGGGTAATTAAATAGGGTAATTAAATAGGGTCAAAAAATTAAATAGAATTAAATAGAGAATTAAATAGGGTCAGAGAATTAAATAGGGTCAGAGCAAAATGATAATTAAATAGGGTCAATTAAATAGCAATAATTAAATTAATTAAATAGGGTCAGAGCAAAATTAAACATTTCAAATTAAATAAAATTAAATAGGGTCAGAGTAAAATTAAACATTTAGTCTGACACTGACCCTAATAATGCTTCCCCGAATAAGGACATAAACTTTCTTAGCACTGCTGCATCATTTACGGTGGCCGTTAGATCACATGGCTTCGTTGTCTTGAGCCAACTAGCCTTCAGCCTACGCCTCATATGATGTTCTTGTTCATCAGCTCGCAAATTCGGAGTCTACGCTTACCTGCTAGCGGCTTCCTCCAGACCATACCTCACGGTAAAGCCCTTGCCATTTGCTAGTAGTTATGGTCATATTGCCCGAGAATTCAGTAACAACTATGACCGTGATCTTCCTACAGAGGACTTTCACCTCATTAGTTTATGCCCATGTCGGGCGTACACAATTTAGTACAGTGGACGCGAAGAGGTCGGGTGGCCTAGACGGGCAAGCACCGGGCGCGCCACTGACCAAGACGTTATGCGTATTACATCAATGTCAGACAGGGCCTCATTAGTTGATAATTTATAAGGTCAAATCATGAAAAAAATATTTACTATTATATTCTCTGGAGTTCATCTGTTAGCGGCTTTAATTCTAATAGCACTATCCCTAATAATTATGGGATGGTCTGTTTGTGAGGTCATTTCCAGCATTGGGGAAAAAACTGATTTTATTCCATTAATACTTCAGTCTGTAGGTGCAATAATCATATCTGCAGCCATTATTGATGTTGCACAGTATATGATGGAAGAAGAAGTATTTATGAATAAAGAGCTTCGTGATCCTGAAGAAGCAAGAAGGACAATTACAAAAATAATTGTAATCATTGCTATTGCAGTTAGCATTGAAGGATTGGTTTATGTGTTTAAAGCAGGAACGAAAGATCTTACCCTTTTGCTGTATCCGGCTTTACTCATTGTGGTATCAGCTATTTTAATTGTGGCACTCGGTGTATATCAAAAGTTAAGTGCAACTATAGAAAAAGTAGAGAAAGAAAACGCATAAGGCATAGTAGGGACACTTCCCGTATTTCTTGGTAATACGGGAAGTGTCCCTAATTAAAAACAGATTTACAAAAAATCCCAGGTTCCCCTGAAGTTGCTACTGTTTCTTTTGCGGTTGCTTATCTTTTGCTTTTTTGACCTGTTGGTCATGTTTCGCAGCACTCTGCTTCTGTTCCTTAGCTTTACCTTTCTTGCCGCCTTTGTCTCCCATCTCTCGCTCCTTTCCTTTTGTTGATAGATTGTTCATGGCAAGCGATAATCTCACCAAGCTCCTCGTCTACCATCATTTATGAATTGTTTGTCGTGTGATCACGGCCATAAAAGGCCCAGCCGGGATTCAGCGGCAGATAACAATATTCGCCGTTTCCGACTTCAGGTCAAACACGACCTTTGCCTTCCGGTCTCGCAGTTGCTGCATGACCTGAGCAACACTACTCTCCAGCGCACCGTCGACATCGCCCCAATCGTTTCCGTCTCTTGTGACAAACTCCTCGACCAAATTCTGCAAGGTCTCCGGTTCGAGCTGCTCGTAGGGGACTTCGACTCCTTCTTCGTGCGAACCGACCAATTTGTCCTCTACATGACTCTCCACAACAAAATCCACTGATAACTATACGTCTGAATGGCCCAGCAGCGGCAGCTCAATCAAAAAGCTCGTTCCCTCGCCTTCGATGCTTTCAGCAGAAATCGCACCATCATGGGCTTCAACTATGTTTTTTACGATCGCCAGCCCCAAGCCGGTACCCCGATTTTTCTGGGTAAAAAAAGGATTAAATATTTGCCCACAAACTTCGTCAGACATACCAATACCGGTATCAGAAATCACAACACACTGCGTTTTCTTTTTACTATTTTCATAAGTCGTAACGCTTAACGTGCCGCCTTTGGGCATTGCTTGTATTGCATTAACCAAGAGGTTTAAAAATGCCTGGTATAAAAAGTTTGAATCTATTCGAATTTGTGGCGCGGTTGTGTCAACAGTGTCTCGTACGACTATATGACCCTTATCGAATTCTGGCCCCATAAAGCCAATAGCCTTGCGTATCACGTCACTTATAAAGGCATACTCAAGGTTCAGCTTTTGTGGGCGAGCAAAATCAAGAAACTCACGAACAATTCCGTCCAACCTCGTCGTTTCATCAATAATAATTGTCGCAAGATGATCATTGCCAGGGGCCAATTTTTTCAGTCTGTTCCTGAGAACTTCCGCAGTACTCCGCACAATCCCCAGGGGGTTTTTAATCTCATGTGACACAGAGGCCACCATCTTACCGAGCCCCGCCAGTCGTTGAGCATGATTAAGCTTTTCTTCGAGCCGCCTTCGCTCCTCAGCACGCTGATCAATTATCCGTTCCCCGCGTGCAACAATTAGCCACAGCACTGCAAAAAGGGCAGACATAACAAGAACAGAACCACCAATAATCACGCCCTGGAGACTGACAATTGCCTCCAGATCGCCAGAAAGATCCTGGACAATTTCAAAAACACCCATAATAGGGCCGGTATTCTGGTTCAATCGCTCTTCCTGACGAAGAGGAATATAGGTTTTAAGTTTACAAACGATGCCCTTTCTGCCCGGCAAAAGACTAAACAGAGAACCTTCAACAAGTAACGTTGAATTGTTTTCTCCAGCCAGAGCTTTGTGATATTCATTCGTTACAAGATCCTTTTTGCCAACCTTATCTAGATTCGTACTATATGAAACAATGCCTTCCTCACGGTCAAAGATTGACACCGACTGAAAGTTCAGACCATGGGTAACGTTTTTAACAATTGTGTCTAGGCGTAAGAACTGATCCTCATTGCGAAGCCCAATTTTTCCATAGCGGATAATAGTTGGCAGAACGAACTGTTGAAAAACCTGGTGATTAAGGTTCTCGGCAAGAACCAGGGCATATGCCTCACTTCGCTCAAGAAGCATTTCCTTAGTATGATCGGAGATAAACCAGACGAGAGTTATCGTGGAGACCATGAACAAGACTAAGGCTGAAAAAGAAAAGTATTTCAGTAAATCAAAAGGTTTATTTGACGAATCAGATTCAGCTGTACTGTTTTTGAGTTCAGTCATTTACAGACTCCGCACTTTCGGCATTTACCTGTCGCCAGGCCGGAGCCGCAGGTAGCAGAGGAGTTCCCGTCCAAAGCTAATTGGTACTCCTTCCAAAGATAGTTTCGTTGTATCCCATGATCAATTATATCCCAAGGAAAAACCTCTGAGAAGTCTCGTTTGCGCATCGCATAAAAACTTGGGTCCAGGCCATTTTTTTTAAATATTTTTTTCCACCCCTTGGGGTGCTGAGATATTTCCGGCAACAGGGCACCAGCCCTTCTATCAGCCCGTGCGAAAACAGCTTGAAAATAGGCGTTATCAGGATGATCGACAGATATCTTAAGGTTATGAAATTTGCTGAACTCTTTTCGCAAAAACTTTATTTTATCCTTAAGATTGACCACATCTTCAAAGGCATGAAACTGAAACGGAGTCCACGCTTTAGGCACAAAGCAATTAATGCTGAGATGAATTTGCGACAGCCGGCCTTTCCTCCGTCCTATCACATTTATCTCTTCCTGAACCTCTCTGACCAAGTTTACAAGCTCAACCAGATCCGCATCTTTTTCCGTTGGTAAACCGATCATAAAATACATCTTAAGTGTCGATATTCCAGTTTCAACGAGTGAACAAGCAGCCGACAGACAGTCCTCTCTGGTAATACCTTTGTTAATTACCCTGCGAACTCTTTCACTGCCACCGTCAGGAGCAATAACTGCAGTTTTAAGCTTACTTTCAGTTAAGAGCTCAAGCAGCGATCCAGAAATCATATCTGCCCGAAGAGAAGAAAAAGATAAACTGCAATTTTCGTTGAGCAGGTATTGCGCTATATGACGCACATCATCCGGACTTGCCATCTCCATTCCCAGCAACCCGACTCGCCCAGCTTCGTCAGGACGAGCTTTGACAGCTTCGATAACTGCATCGGATTTCCATATTCTGGGGCGCCTATAGACGTATCCCGCCGCGCAAAACCTACAGCCTCGGCTACAGCCCCTGCCAAGTTCAACAAGATGTATTTTACTAAACTCAGTTTCAGGGGTTAGTACGATGGAGTGGCCACTGATATCCTTTTCAGGACATTGAATTTTTTGAATGCGAACAGGCGCTGAGCCGCAAACTGTCACAGTATCTATCTGCCCGGACTCCTTATATCTTGGAGTATACAGTGATGGCACGTAGACGCCGGGCAAGGAGTGTGACAGTTCAGCCAAGAGCGGCACCTTGTCAGCTGATGAACAGAACCGTTGGAGATAGATCGCCAAATCACTGGAGATTGCTTCATACTCTCCGATTACAAGAAAGTCAAAAAAGGGGGTAAGTGGCTCCGGATTAATAAACGTCGCAACACCGCCACCAACTACCAAGGGACTTCCTGGCCCAATTTTATTAGGCCGTTTTGACGCAAAAGGCTCTATACCACCGGCACTGAGCAAGCCAACCACATTGGGAAAGTCCTGCTCGAAGCTAACAGAGAACATAATGACCGAAAAATCCTTAAGCGGTCGATTGGACTCAATAGAATGAGGCGTCACACCGGGCTCAAAAAAAACTCGCTCGCAGACAATATACTCTTCAGAGTTAAGCAGTGAATAAACAATCTGAAAGCCGAGGTTTGACATCCCGACATAATAGGAGTTTGGAAATACGAGAGCAACAGGCAGTTTATCCTTCCACTTTTTCTTAAAACTGCCTGTTTCTGTGTCAAAAAGAGTCGATGGTGATTGCTGGTTCCGGCGGCTATCGCGCATAGAACCAACTTTGACAAACTACACTAGAGCCACTAGTAAAAGTCACCATGGGGTATCTGAGGTTACTTACAAAACACAGGTATCTTTATTATATGAGCACTCACTATCTGCCGTAGCACAAAAAATTAGTTCTCATTGCGTCGAATAAATGTGGGTCGATCCAGTTCATCCTCATCATCAAAAATGTTCTGTTGGTGCCTAAAGTTTGAATGGAGCACTTTTCTCCGCATCTGACCTGAACCATATTCGATTCCATCCTGTCGCTCAGGCTCAGACTGCTCACCGTGAAGTGGTAATGGCTGAGGCTTGGCAGTACTGCCGACATTCTCGTTAAGCGGTTTCATCGCTTTCAATCTTGGGGCCGACAACGAATCGAGGGTTTCAGCAGCTTGAATTCCCGTAGCAATAACGGTTACCCTCATCGCCTCACCGAGTGATTCATCAAATATAACACCAAGAATAATATTGGCATCATCATGAACTTCCTCATAAATCCTGGTGGTCGCTTCAGTTACCTCTGCCATAGTCAAAGAGTCTTCCCGTGCGGAGATATTAACCAGAACGCCTCTAGCGCCATCAATACTGATATCCTGCAACAATGGACTGGCAATGGCCATATTAACCGCTGCCGTCGCCCGATTTTCTCCGATGCCCTCGCCAGCACCCATCAATGCAGGACCCATCTCGTTCATTATTGCACGCACATCAGCAAAATCCGGATTGATATAACCACGCAAATTAATCAAGTCGGTTATACCTTTTACGGCCTGAACCAGAACATCATCTGCCATTTTCATTCCGCTAAGAAAGGTGGTGTTCTTATCGGTAAGAGCGAGAAGCCGGTCATTGGGTATGGTAATAATTGTATCGACATGCTCTTTAAGCTTCTGCCAACCTTTTTCGGCATTTCTAGCGCGAGCCCTTCCTTCAAACATGAATGGTTTGGTCACAACTCCAACGGTCAGGGCGCCAAGCTCTCGGCTTACCCTTGCGACTACAGGTGCCGCACCTGTTCCGGTTCCACCACCAAGACCTGCGGTGACAAAAACCATATCAGCACCAGCCAAAGCCTCACGAATTTCCTGGATACTCTCTTCCGCCGAGTCGCAGCCAAGGTCTGGATTAGCACCAGCCCCTAGCCCCTTTGCCTTTTTGGGGCCGAGCTGAATACGAATATCTGCTTTTGATACCTCTAAAGCCTGCAGGTCGGTATTTCCCGCTATAAACTCAACCCCAGCTATTTTGCTTTCCAGCATCGTATTAACGGCGTTACCGCCGCCGCCACCGACACCGATTACCTTTATTTTGGCTCGAGTATCAACTTCAACAAATTCAAAAGTCATAAATCCCCTCCATGGCAATTGCCCAGATCAGGACCAGACTCGTCCTGGCAAACCTTTTGTCTGTCAAATTGTGCCCGCTTATATTTCGAAATTTAACTTTCATTTTCCACTCAAAATTACTCTAGTTCAGGTTAGAACATCTTACCGAAAATACCTTTGATTTGGCTACTAAATTTACCCATCATTTTTTTATTTTTTCTTCTCTGGGCAAACTCATCTTTTTTGCCAATACCATACTTAACCAACCCCACTCCGGTAGCACATTGTGGTGTTTTTACTATATCTGTCACTCCACCAATACCGAAAGGTACACCTATCCTCACCGGCAGATCAAATATCTGCTCGGCCAGCTCCTGAATATTCTCTAACAAAGCAGTGCCACCGGTAAGAACAAGGCCCGAGGTGGCATAATCCTTATAACGCGTTTCATTCTGAGCTATCATATTCATCTCTCTGTTGACCAGACTCAGCATCTCTTCAATTCGCGGCTCAAGAATTTCCCCCATAACCTTGCGGGAAAGCTTTCGTGGGGTACGCCCTCCCACACTGGGCACCTCAATAGACTGATCTTTATCAATCATCGATGACAGTGCGCAGCCATATATTTCTTTGAGTTGTTCAGCTTCCTTCATGGGGGTACGAAGCCCTATAGACAGATCATTAGTCAGATTTTGACCGCCCAGCCCCAGAACATAGGTATGTTTAATGGCGCCCTCTGAAAAGATCGCCAGATCAGATGTTCCACCGCCGATATCAAGAAGCCCAACACCTAGCTCCATCTCCTCGTTGGTTAAAACTGCAGTAGCTGAAGCAAGGGGCTCCAAAACTACGCTGGCAACTTCCAAGCCTGCCCGATTGCAGCACTTTACTATGTTATGAATGGCCGTTGCTGATCCAGTCACAATATGGACATTTGCTTCCAACCTGACCCCGGTCATGCCATTGGGGTCTTGAATTCCAGTGTGGTCATCGACAGTAAAATTCTGAGGCAGCACATGGATAATTTTCTGATCGGGTGGTATTGGAACAGCTCTGGCTGCCTCAACCACCCTTTCAATATCATTCCGGCAAATTTCATCGTGCTGAATTGCTATAAGCCCATGACTGTTGAAACCCTTAATATGACTACCAGCAATACCGACATATACAGTTGTAATCTCACAACCAGCCATCATCTCAGCTTCTTCAACAGCCTTGGTAATTGATCTGACTGTACTTTCAATATTAACAACAACGCCTTTCCTGAGACCGATTGATGGATGTATCCCTACACCCACGATATCAACTTTGTTGCCTGAAGCTTCGCCGACTATCGCACAAATTTTTGTGGTACCAATGTCCAACCCGACAATCAGCTCTGTTTGATCTTGCCCCATTACCTCACCTTTATCCGGCCTTTTCGGAGTCGGATATCACCAGGGTACAGCTTGCCTACCCTCAAGTTTACGCCAACTACAAAGTAAATGAAAAACCTTTTTGATTCAATACTTTATTCTACAAATTCAACTATTATTTTTACCAACCAGAACCTTATTTTCTAAGTAATCCAAGCGGATATAATCAATATTGGCAAACTCTTTTTTTTTATAGAGCCAGTATAATACTTTTTTTAAACGTTCGAACTTTTGTCTACTGGCATCATCACCTAAAAAAATCGGAAAAGGCCTGTCAGTGAGGAACAAAACCAGCTTATTTTCTTTGTCATAATTAATTTGTGAAATATTTTGCCTGGGAAACGAAGAACTGCCACTGCTCGCAAAGCCAGTGAGCCCTAAGGCCTCGTTAATTTTTTGACTGTCAACTACCTCCACCTCCCCAGCAGCTGAGACCCTGACCATATCTTCCATGCCGCTAAAAACCGGGTAGTCAAGATCAAAACCACCCTCAACTTTCGTAAATACAGCTGCAGTTTTGTCTATGTAATATATTCCTTTATCAGTATTGATAATTGCCAACGGCTTTCTTTCACGAACATCTACCGTGAGCACATTCGGCCATTTTTTCTTAACAATTGCTCGCTCCACCCAGGCATGCGACTCAATATTTTTTCTTATGAGTTCTGTTTTAACCGTTAATAGATTTGAATAAATATCAAGACCGGATAGTTTAACAATTTCAGCCTTTCTTACTTCGTGGTTACCATTAATCCTAAGCGAACTTATTTGAAAAAAGTCAGAAGTTCCTAAAAATTTAAAAGCAACAACTGAAGCTACCAGAACAGCACAAAGACTGAACAGACCGGCTATAAACAAGGTGATGGTTTTCTTTTTCGCAGCCGGAGTCATTAAACTCCACCTCCGAGCCAGCCAGTTTCCTGTCGAGTGCTTATCTCTTACTTTTACTCTTCGCTTGCCCACCGATTACCACCTTCCAATAAATTTCACCTCCGGCACAAGTTCAACTGCAAACAGATCAGCCACTTTCTGCTGGACGACGGTCATTAAATCAACAAAATCTACCGCCTTAGCACTACCGGTATTAACAAAAAAATTGGCATGTTTTCTGGAAACCTGTGCACCACCAATGGTTAATCCCTTCAGGCCTGCTTTCTCAATGAGCATGCCGGCTGGAATGCCCTTTATATTTTTAAAAAACGAACCGGCACTCGCCAGCCCTTTGGGCTGTTTTTCATTACGCTGACGAATATACTCGCCACTCTTAGCAGCGATCTCTTTCGTTGGGCAGTGCGAAAGATTAAGTGTGGCGGAGACAACGACCCGGCCCGCTTTTTTGTTCCACTTTCTGTACTGAAAATCATCAGCAGATAGGAGTTCCGCAGTAAGCTGCCCGTCGGCCCCCATCACTTCAAGACTGTGCAGAACATCTTTCATTTCATGCCCCCACGCTCCAGCATTCATTACAACTGCCCCCCCGACCGAACCAGGAATCCCAGCCGTAAATTCTAAACCGGACATAGAGCGATCCGCACACCACTTACCAAGTTTTGCCAGACTGCAACCAGCTTCAACAGTAACCCTTCCTTCTTCATCCTGCCAAATTGCAGCGAATTCCGGACCAAGTAGAATAACCACACCGTCAACGCCTTCATCTGCCACCACAACATTGCTTCCATGGCCCAGAATCTGCCATGGCACCGCCTCTAAAGAAAGTTTTTCGATTAACTGTTGCAACTGCCTTGCAGATCCCGGCTTGATAAGGGCATCTGCAGGGCCTCCGACTTTAAGAGTTGTATACTCACTCAGTGGGCAGTCCCAGCAGATATCGTTGTCCCAACAGTTTTTAATTGTCTCCTTATAACTTCTCACTTTTCAGATTCGCATCCTTCAGGTTATCCAGCACCTGTTCTCCAATCTGCCACACATTACCCGCCCCAAGGGTCAAGAACACGTCAGCGCTTTCCAGGTATGGCAGCAACTGATCTACAGCCTTATTGAGGTCAGTAACGTAATAAACATTTTTTTGGCCATGGACTTTGATTTTGTCAATTAAAGTCAGGCTGGTTACCCCCTCGATAGGATCTTCACTGGCCGGATAGATGTCACCGATAAATAACATATCAGCATCATGAAATGCGGTTGAGAACTCTTTAAATAATGCCTGGGTGCGCGTATATCGATGGGGCTGAAACAAGACGACTATTCTCCTCTTCGGCCATGCTAAGCGCATTGCCGACAACGTCGCCCTGATCTCAGTCGGGTGGTGGCCGTAATCATCCACCACCGTAACTCCTTTGACCTCTCCCTTGACCTGTAATCGGCGCTGAACACCAGTAAAACTTTCCAAACCTTTCTTAATTACATCAAAGTCGATATCAAGTTCCAGACCCACAGCTACTGCAGCCAGTGCGTTATAAACGTTATGTGTTCCTGCAAAATTAATTTTAATTTCACCAAGTACCTTATTATTGCCACAAACTTCAAACCGTGAAGTTAAGCCCTCAGTTTCAATGCCCCTGGCATGTAAATCAGCTTGGGCGGTCAAACCATAGGTGATCACACGCTTTTTTATCTGTGGCATCAACTCGACAATATTGGCATCGTCCAGGCATATAACGGCGGCACCATAAAAAGGGATTTTATTGATGAACTGCAAAAACACCGCCTTAATCTCTTCAATACCGCTGTAATAATCAAGATGCTCAAGGTCAATATTGGTCACAACCTCTACTACGGGAGACAAATGCAAGAACGACCCATCACTTTCGTCGGCCTCAGCCACTAAGAACTCGCCATCACCAAGCTTGGCGTTGCTGCCGAAATTATCAACCTGACCGCCAATCACCACAGTAGGGTCTAAGCCAGCTTGAGCCAGCATCCACCCTGTCATCGATGTCGTAGTGGTTTTACCATGGCTTCCGGCTACGGCAATTCCATACTTTTTTAAACGCATCAATTCGGCCAGCATCTCCGCTCTTGGAATAACTGGAATCAAGGCCTCATTGGCTGCAACTATTTCCGGGTTATTCTTGCGAACCGCAGTGGAGGTGACGACAACATCGGCACCCTTCACCCACTCACCGCGATGACCGATATTGATGATGCCGCCAAGTTTTGCCAATCTGCGCGTTATATCACTTTCCCTGAGATCAGAGCCGCTGACAGTGTAGTGAAGATTTAACAGCAACTCAGCAATACCACTCATGCCGATTCCGCCTATACCGACAAAATGAATATGTTTATTTTTTTTATACATTTTTCACAGAACGTCTACGTTGTGATGCACTGGTGCTTGCAGAAACAGTGAACCCTCAGTTATTTTTGAACGACAGCTTATAATAGTCAACACCCATCATGCTTCTTTTTGCCTCAATAATGTCAAGGCCTGATCAACGATTGCCTGGGCAGCATGTGGCCTTGCAAGCGCCCCACTTGATTTTGCCATTTTGTGCCGTGCTTCCTCGCTAAGTAGAAGTGACAGCAACTCAACACTAAGTATTTCCGGCGTCAGATCAGCTTCCAGAAACATCTTGGCAGCGCCGCTATCAACAAGAATCTGGGCATTTTTTTGTTGATGATTATCTGCCGCATATGGAAATGGGATCAAAAGCATCGGCAACTGAAGCGCTGTCAACTCGGCTAATGTTGTAGCTCCGGCCCGGGACAGCACCAGTGTAGCCTCGCTATAAACCTCTTTCATTGAACTGAAAAAGGCTGTAACCCTGGCTGAAATTCCTATCCTACCATACTCTTGCCTCACATCTTCCTCGTCTGCAACCCCGGTTTGATGAATAACAGTAAAACCTTCAGGCAATCTTGTTTTAATCAAATCTAAAGCAGGCGGCACAATCCGGTTGACACTATGAGCCCCCTGACTTCCTCCTAAAACGACTAACGTTGGGGCATTCGAACTCTGTTTTTCAGCCAAAATATCAAGTATATCTTTCCGAATCGGGTTTCCGCTCAAAAAACATTTTTCTTCTGGAAAAAACCGCTCACTGCCCGGTAATGAGAGAAAAATTCTATCTACAACTCCACCAATCTTTCTGTTTGCCATACCTGGGACGGAGTTCTGCTCGTGAATACAGGTTGGTACACCCAATAATCGGGCCGCAACAA
Source organism: Desulfobulbaceae bacterium (assembly GCA_015231515.1). Taxonomy (NCBI): domain Bacteria; kingdom Pseudomonadati; phylum Thermodesulfobacteriota; class Desulfobulbia; order Desulfobulbales; family Desulfobulbaceae; species Desulfobulbaceae bacterium. Next base: position 7,089 of record JADGBM010000056.1, on the reverse strand, counting down.
GGACTGGACCTGTTACATAGCCACCCACCCCGAAAACCAGATCAGGTTTAATGTTTCGCAATACAAGTAATGATTCCAGAAGACTTACAGGCAGAAGGCCGATAGATTTCAGTTTTGCCCATAATCCGGAACCTTTTAAAGGCTTGCAATGTATCGTTCTGGTGTCAAATCCATACATTTCCATTGCCTGTTTGTCTATTCTGCGCTCGGTACCAATAAATACTATACGGGTTTGATGGTCTCTGGCGATCATCTCCTGAGCGATGGCAATTCCCGGAAAGATATGGCCTCCGGTACCTCCGCCTGTAATGACAACCGTTAAAGTCTTCATAGTTTTGCCTTCCGCCCAATTAAGCAACAAGCTCTGAAACAATTTTCTCGAAAACTTCACCGCGATGTACGTAGCTGTCAAACATGTCAAAGCTCGCACAGGCAGGAGAAAAAAGTACAATATCTCCAGGAACAGACAACTCGTGGGCTCGATGCACCGCCTCGACAAGTGACGAACAGCATTCAACCTTGGTAACCTGTTCGAAAGTCTCTGCCATTAATGCCTTAGACTCACCAATAAGCAACATCAACCGTACTTTTTCGGAAACTTCCTTTTTTAGCAGGTTGAAATCTCCGCCCTTATCACGCCCTCCGGCAATCAAGATAACCGGCATTGAGAAAGCCTTGAGGGCTGCCTGCAAGGCACCAATATTTGTGGCCTTTGAATCATTATAATAGCGTACGCCGTTAACTTCTTTGACCAGCGTCATTCGATGCGCGAGGGCAACAAACTTTCTCAGTCCATGGTTTATAGCCTCAACAGAACATCCGGCGACCAGGCATGACAAAATGGCGGCTGCAGCATTTTCCTTATTGGGAAAGTTCATAAATACGGTGCTGGACAGATCAAAATCACACCTCACTCCGCCAACAGCACATTCCACACCAGTATCACAATACCAGGCGCCATCCCCATTTAATCGGCCCTGGCCAAAGGCAAGGGTTCGTCTTTTAGGATTGTTAACAACAAAAATGTGCTGATCCTGAACCAACGCACAGACAACTGGATCGTCCGAGTTATAAATCACAACATCATTGACGCCCTGGTGAGCAAAAAGATTCATTTTAGCGTGAGCATACTCTTCTACGCTGCCGTATCGATCGAGGTGATCCGGGGTAAGATTTAAAAAGAGCCCGATATCAGGTCGAAAACTCCCCGCTGTATCCAGCTGAAAACTGCTTACCTCCAGAACAAGCCAATCTGCACTTTGATCGCCTATCAGATAATCGGTCAATGGGATACCGATGTTTCCGCCTACAAAAACCTTCTTGCCGCTTGCCTTGACAATATCGCCGATCAAGGTCGTGGTTGTTGTTTTTCCGTTTGTGCCGGTTATTGCAATCACCGGGGTTTTCAAATAATGCGGAGCCAATGCTAATTCTCCACAAACGGGGGTTCCTTGCGAGCGGACAAAATCCAGAATCGGCAAAGTATGTGGAACTCCGGGACTTAACAGCACAAGATCAGTGCCACTGAAAAACTTTTCACTATGACCACCGAACTCTACCTCTATATTCATGGAGTTGAGCCAGTCAACCACGTGCTGAGGTGGATTTTGTTTTGAATCTGACAGTTTAACTTTCGCACCCAGTTTAAGAAAAAAACGCACAGCTGACAGGCCGGACTTGCCAAGACCAACGATCAGTACCGTGTCGCCAAGCGCAACAGGTTTCAAAAGACAATCCGCCATAATTTCCACCGTAAATCAGCGAAGCTTTAAAGTCGCGAGAGCTGATAAACCAAGAATAATTGAAACTATCCAAAAACGGACAACAACTTTTGGCTCTGTCCATCCTTTCTTTTCATAATGATGGTGAAATGGGGCCATCAAAAAAATTCGCTTTCCACCGCTCATTTTAAAAAATCCAACCTGCAAAATAACGGACAGTGCCTCCATTACAAAAACACCACCAACAAGCACAAGTAAAATCTCCTGCTTGGTCATAACTGCCACACAACCTAAGGCTGCACCCAGGGACAAAGAGCCAGTATCACCCATAAAGATTTGAGCTGGAAAGGTGTTGAACCATAAAAAGCCCAAACTTGCACCCACCATAGCTCCACAAAATATTGCGATTTCACCGGCACCCGACACAAAAGGAATTTGCAGATACGATGCCAGGGTTGCATGCCCGGCAAGATACGAAAAAACGAGGTACACGGCACTGGTGACGACTGTTGGCCCGGAAGCCAATCCGTCAAGCCCATCAGTCAGGTTGACTGCATTCGAGGCACCCACAACAACCAGGATCACAAAAACCATGTAGAACATACCTAAATCAGGACTGAAATTCTTAAAAAACGGCAGCACGATTTCTGTATTTATAGCGGGGTTCTTGAAGATAAACCACGACGCGGTTAATGCCCCAGCCCCCTGGAGCAGGAGCTTTTCCTTCGGGCTTAACCCCTTGCTGTTTTGTTTTTTAATTTTTCGATAGTCGTCGTAACCACCTATTAAGGCAAACCAGAGTGTTACAATGAGAATTATCCAGACATGAGGGTTCATTAAATCAACCCACAGCAGAGTCGTCATACTCAAGGCAAAAATAATGAGCACCCCTCCCATGGTCGGCACTCCTTGCTTGGAGAAGTGACTCTGTGGTCCATCAGCACGAATAACCTGCCCGATTTCCAACTTTTTCAAATATTTAATAAACGTTGGCCCAACCAGCAGGACAATCAAAAATGCAGTGACTGTTGCCCCTACACAGCGAAAAGTAATATAACGAAATACATTAAAGCCGCTGAATACAGTATGGAGTGGATAGAGAAAATGATAAAACATATTGTACCTTAGCGGTTAACTTTAATTTGACATTCCAGCTCTTTAATCACCTCTTCCATATGCATTCCGCGTGAGCCTTTCACGAGAACGATATCACCACTACGAAGGGCATCCTTTTCTAGGAGTTCGATAATATGAGTGGCCAAATCTGTTTTTGTTTGAAACTTCAGTGCCCTTTCCAAACTCATCCCAGCACTTCTGGCGGCAACGACCATGGTTTCAGCATAAGCACCGACAGCAAAAAGATAATCAAACCCTGACCATGCAGCCAGTTCCCCGATTTGACTATGTTCCTGTTCACTGCAATCGCCCAATTCAAGCATGTCTCCAAGAACTGCAACAGTCTTACTTCCTTTCCGTATCCCTTGTACTGTTGCTAATGCTGCTTGCATGGACGCTGGGTTGGCGTTATAGCTGTCGTTTATGACTGTCAGGCCACCGGACAACTCCTGAATCCCCAATCTGTTTGATTGTGACGTAAACGATTCCAACCCCGATACTATTTCAGATATTTCTGCACCTGCTGCGTAAGCCATAGCCGCTGCCGCCAAACTATTTAAAACATTATGTTCACCCATTGCATTTAAATGTACTCTGGCCTTTTGATTGCCAATATGAAGCGTAAAATCAACACCATCCTGGCCCTTGGCAACAAAATGGGTAGAGCGCACATCAGCTTTCAACTGCTGCCCAAAGGTTACCTTTTCATTTTTACATTTCCTTGCCAGCTTCCGTACCAACGGATCTTCGAGATTTATCACCAGTACAGCTGAAGAGCGACAGCTTTCAAACAACTCTCCTTTAGCTGCCGCCACGCCTTCAATGCTGCCCAGACCTTCCAGGTGGGCTGCCTGCACGTTGTTAATGCAGACAATATCAGGATCGGCAATCTCTGCGAGCCGTGCGATTTCACCTGGCCTGTTCATCCCCATTTCGAGTACAACGTACTCATGTCGATAATTAACAGGAAGAAGAGAAAGCGGAAGGCCCACTAAATTATTAAAATTGCCCTGCGTCTTTAAGACATTGCCGCGTTTCTCCAAGATAGATGCAGTCATCTCCTTGACTGTGGTCTTCCCAGAGCTTCCGGTTAAGGCAATCACTTTTATGCCCCGCAGCAAGTTCCTGCGATACCGGGCCAAATCACCTAATGCGAGTAATGTGTTCTCAACCTGCACAACAGGAACTGGCAGGTAACTCTCAATCGATTTAGTTACTATCACCCCGGCGGCACCTTTTTTTATAGCCTGCCCAACAAAAGCGGTTCCGTCGAAATTATCACCAACCAGTGCCAAAAACATATCACCCGGCTTGATCGCCCTGCTATCGGTAGAGATACTACGGAAACCAGCGTGGGCGCTACCGGAAACCAATCTGCCGCCGGTTGCTAGAAGAATTTGATTTAATGTCCAGGATGGGTTTTCCTTTGTTGCAAATCCGTACCCAAATCCTGCCTCAACAATTGTAGTTGACCCTGCAAATCTGTTTTGCATTGAAGACATTACGGCTTCCATATTTCCCCCTTGGCATTACCCTGCACGGTAACGCTGACCATTAGTGGACATTCGCTAAATACCTACGAACTTCCTGTCGATCATCGAAAAACACCTTTCCCTCTTTTGTTATCTGGTAGTTTTCATGTCCCTTACCACATACCAGAATAACATCTCCCTTTCCTGCACAGTTTATAGCAATTCGAATAGCTTCACTTCGATCACGAACCGCAATGTACCCATTTTTGATTGTTCCGTTTTTATCATAATGGGTTTGCATTTTACTTGAAGACTCAACTCCCCGGCAAATCTCACGTATTATTTCGTCAGCTTCTTCTGTACGCGAGTTGTCTGTTGTTACTACAACAACATCTGCCAACCTACCGGCAATCTCTCCCATCAGAAATCGTTTGCCCTGATCTCTATCACCACCACAACCAAAGACCAGAAAGATTCTCTCCTTCTTTATAATTTGAACCGCGTTAAGAACATTTTCCAAGGCGTCTGGCGTATGGGCATAGTCAACAAAGACCGTTAAAGCCTCTACGTTGTTTTGACCCGGCGAGAAACAGACTCTTTCCATTCTTCCAGGAACCACAGTGACCCCACTGATTCCTGCTCCAATTGCCTTTTGGTCAAAGCCGAGGCTAATTGCGACAGCCCCCGCGCCTAAAATGTTTTTGGCGTTAAAGTCACCAACAAGTTGCGAGGTAAAGTCGATGCGTTTTGTCTTGGCGTAAATTGATCCGCAAAGCCCGCTGAAACTTGATTTCTGGAGTTCAACATGGATATCGGCCTGTTGGTTTTTACCGCAGGTTTGAACATTTATTAATGGTTGATCCCCATTGGCACCTGCGCAACATTGTAACTCCTTGGCTAAACGCTCTCCCCAGTTTTCATTGCCGGTAGCAGCGCTGCTATCTTCGTCTAAAATAAGGCAGGCAAACCCGCCATCTTTCAGGTACTCAGTGAAAAGCTTTTTTTTAGCAGAATAATACGACTCCATGTCAGCGTGGTAATCAAGATGATCGCGAGTCAAGTTGGTAAAAAGTGCAGCATCAAACTTCAAGCCCTCCAGCCGTTTCTGCTCCAAGGCATGAGACGACACTTCCATGACTACATGAGTCACACCACTATCCTTCATCAAACGTAATGTTTTTTGCAGATTAACCGGTTCGGGGGTTGTGTGTGTTGCAGCTATCTCATTACCACCGAAACGATAATTTATTGTGCCAATGACCCCTGGTTTCCCCCCAGCGCATGTTATAATATTCTCTAAAATATAGGTAGTCGTCGTCTTCCCGTTCGTACCGGTTACACCAACAAGAGACATTCCCTGGGCTGGATTTCCGTAGAGGGCTACAGCTAAATCACCCAGCGCTTTCCTCGTATCCTCAACACCTATGAGTGGTACCTCTATGCTGGTTCTATTTTCAGCCGCCCACCGTCTATCTGCCACAACGGCAACACAACCGTTACAAATTGCTCGATCAATAAACTCATGACCATCAACTGCGCCCCCATTGATCGCAACAAATAGTGTACCGGGGGTTACTTGTCTCGAATCTGAGGTAATTTCATGCACACCGATCTTGTCATAATCCTTTGTGCTAACTGCTATTTCAAGGTGTGCAAGAATATCCATCAGTGATTTCATTTTAAAATTTCAACTCAAGTACTAGATTTTGATTTTTAGTGATTTTTGATCCAGGCTTAATTGATTGCCGGACTATTTTTCCGGCACCCTGAACTGATATGTTCAGGTCAAATCCGTTAATCTCCTGAAAGGCTTTTCTCAGACTTAAGCCTCGGATATCCGGCATCACATCCTGACTTTCAACATGAGTTGCAGTCTCACCTGAAGTTGATGTGTTTTTTTGCCCCTTACTCCACTTGACAAAGGCCTCTTGATAGGTCAGTGCCTTTGGTGTTCCACCAGAGTTCCTGATATTTTTGACCAGTAGTTTCTTTCCCTTATCGAGGATTTCATAAGCAAATTTACGAAAAGGTGATGATTCCTCAGTATTCACCCGCGCTCCCTCAACAATTAAACCAAGTGTCAATTGCGGCTCTCCCTTTAGCGTACCGCCCAAAAGAATACTATTGCCCCGCTTTTCAGCCGGAGATACTTCCTTTGCGATCGTATCATTTTCGTGAGCAGAAGAGACCCCGTCAATATCGATCTCTTCCTCAATTTCAGCACTCGAGTTAAAGGCCTCAACAAAGATCAACTCCCGAGTTCCTGGCGGGTTCGAACTTTTCAAGAGCGCTTTAATATTCTCTCCAGCGAGTTCACCAACCCCTTTTTTTAGCTCTTTCACATTTACACTAAGAACCCTCTTTTCCGAATCAAGCCAGACCCCATGAACAACTTGTGGCTGTATTTTTGATCCACCATTTATCAGTTGACTAAAACCGCTGGTCAAGCCCATCAGATTCGACAGAAAGGATGGATCAGTAACATCACATTTTTGACTATCCTCGCCTTCACGGTCTTTTTGCCAGTTTTGATCACTTAAATAACTCGTCTCACCAATGCCAATTTCTTGACAAAACTCTTCTCTCACCTCTTTTTCAGCTACAAACCCGTTTGGCCACTCAATCAGGGGAGCAACATAGTCATTATCCCCCCATTTTTGCCAACCCGAGTTCGCAGAAGACTTGCCACTCATTATTTTTTTCATCAATCGCGGCTCAATTACTCTCTGAGCAACCTCTGCTGTATCGAACACTTGCGAGGCAAACTGATTTCCACTATA
>JADGBM010000055.1 GCA_015231515.1 Desulfobulbaceae bacterium | reverse complement strand
AAAAGCACTTTTAAAATCTCATAGCGAAGGCGATGACCAGCGTTTTTATTCCGTTGCCATGCAGGTTGCTGCTCACGAAGCAAAACAAGGTCACGGCAAGCTAGCGGAAGAGCTGCGGGTTCTTATCGATAAGGCTAAGAGTCGTCGAGCAACCGGTCAACCGATCCCCATAGGCCGCCCCCGTGGGGATCTAGCTGACCTGCTAACGGTTTCTTATCCCAAATGTCGGCTTAGCGATATGATTCTGGAGGAATCTCTAGCCCTTCAGGTCAAGAAAGTTATGCGTGAACAGCGTCACGCTTCTGAGATCCTTTCTCATGGTTTATCTCCGAGAAGAAAACTTCTCTTAGTCGGCCCTCCTGGTACAGGAAAAACAATGTCTGCTGCTATGCTGGCCGGTGAACTTGGTTTCCCTCTGTGTCAAGTTCGCCTAGATGGTCTTATTACCAAATACATGGGAGAGACTGCGGCTAAACTCCGACAAATATTTGATGCCACTGATCACACCCGTGGTGTTTATTTCTTTGATGAATTCGATGCCATTGGTTCTCAACGAGGTATAGCCAATGATGTTGGAGAGATTCGGAGAGTGCTAAATAGCTTTTTACTTATGATTGAACAGGACAATTCCCATAGTCTCATTATTGCAGCAACGAACCATCCGAACATACTCGACCATGCTTTGTTCCGCCGCTTCGATGATGTCTTGCATTACACCCTGCCTAAAAAAGAGCAAGCGTGCGCTCTTCTTAAATCTCGATTAGCTCATGCTATAGACAAAAGAGTATCCTGGACGCATCTTGCTGATCTTGCAGCTGGATTGAGTTACGCTGAAGTTAGCCGTGCCAGTGAAGAAGCGTTAAAACATATACTTATTAATAAGCAAAAGCATATCACTGAAACAGAGATTGGAAACATGCTGGTTGAGCGCCAAAACATTAAAGAAAGATTACAACAACACAAATAATGGCTAAAAAAGAGCAAAACAAAAAAAGCCATTTTCTTCTAGGTAATTTAGCTAAATCTGAACCTTTCAGACCTCCGAAAAGAAAGATAGATCAGGTACAGATACCATCTCGTGGTCGCCAGAGTCATGGAAGCAGGTTGTTTGGTCAAATCGAGCAGATAAAGACTGTCATGGCTGCTGCATGTGAGGCTCAAAAGGCAGCAGGTCTTGAAGACGGTCTTGGTCTGCGACTTGAATTTGAATCTTTTACTGATATCGAATTAGCCTTTGAAAGTCTTGCTCGTGAAGGTTCAAGAATTGAACTGCTTAATGTGAGGCATCAAGAAGATACTACATATGCCACAGTCTTTGTACCGGATGGTAAACTCCTTCATTTTGAACGGTTAATTGGAGATTATCTGGCGGAGAAACGGGACAAGAACGGCGGTTTACGTGACAACAGCAAACTCCTCAACACCATAAAGGAGATACGAGCGGCAAGCCTTCACGCTCTCTGGACTGACGATTTACAAGTCTTCCCGGAACAAGATGATGAACTGTTCTGGTGGGAGGTCTGGCTACCTGTAAGAAAAGACCGGCTTGGTACCGTGGATACATTTCGATGGCTTGCAGAAGCTCAAGAAATTCAAGTTTCAAAGTCGATGTTGGAGTTTCCAGAGAGAACCGTTGTGCTTGTGTATGCTTCTAAAGCGAAGATGCAGCAATCAATGATGACACTCAACTCCATTGCCGAACTCAGACGAGCTAAAGAGACTGCTGATCTTTTTGACTCATTACCTACCGAGCAACAACCTGAGTGGGTAGAGGAACTGCTGGAACGAAGTCAATTTCCCGGAACAGGTGAAAACGTTCCTCATGTTTGCCTGCTCGACACCGGCGTGAACAATGGTCATCCGCTGGTCAGACCGGCACTTTCTGATGCTGATCTGCATACAGTGGAACCGGCATGGAGTATAGGTGACAATGATGGTCATGGTACTTCCATGGCTGGTCTTGCGCTCTTTGGAGATTTAACAGAGCATCTTTCATCATCTGCTCCGGTTACAGTTGCCCACAGGCTTGAATCTGTAAAAATTTTACCGGAAGACGGTGCAAATCATGGTGATGCCCAGCATCACGGTTACTTAATGAGTGAAGCTGTTGACCGGACGATTATTACAGCTCCATACCGTTTGAGGGTATATGGCCTGGCGATCACAGCTCGAGACAATCGAGATCGTGGTAGGCCTTCTGCTTGGTCAGCTACAGTCGATCGGTTAGCTGTTGATGCGGAAGGTCAAAATGCAACTCCACGATTGATATTACTCTCTGGTGGTAATATCAATGACTCGAAGGCCTGGGCGGCATATCCTGACTCTAATTCGACAGATAGTATTCATGATCCAGGTCAGGCCTGGAATGGCTTGACTGTTGGTGCATACACCAACCTCACAAACATCACAGAGACGGATGCTGAGCAATACGAGCCAATAGCTCCGACTGGCGGCTTAAGTCCTTTCAGCACCACTTCACATACTTGGCAAAAACATTGGCCGTTGAAGCCAGATGTGGTTTTTGAAGGGGGAAATGTTGCTAACGATGGATTAGGTGCTGTCTGGATGCCGAGCCTAAGTCTGTTGACCAGTAATCATAAACCCCATGAACGTTTGCTGACCACGATGAATGCTACTAGTGCGGCAACGGCTCTCTGTTGTCGAATGGCTGCGCAGTTAATGGCTCAATACCCTGATCTCTGGCCGGAGTCGATTCGAGCGCTAATTGTCCATTCTGCCGAGTGGACTGACAATATGCGCCAGAAATATTTACCCTTTTACAAGGAGCCGATAAAAACCGATTACTTACATCTTGTACGACATTGCGGCTTTGGTGTTCCTGATATTGAACGAGCTATGTGGAGTGTTTCGAACTCTCTAACTATGGTGATTGAGACAGATTTATATCCGTTCAAAAAGACAGGGAGTAGTCAGCCAACATTGCGAGATATGAACTTGCACCATCTTCCGTGGCCTCTGGCTGAATTGGAAGGTCTTGGGAATACCGAGGTTGAAATGAGGGTCACATTGTCTTACTTCATTGAACCGAATCCTTCGAATCGTGGCTTTCGATCACGGTATCGCTATGAGTCACATGGTTTGCGCTTTGATGTGAAAAGAGCCCATGAGTCTGAAAATGATTTCATGACTAGAATTAATTCTCTCGCCATCAGTGCTGAAGAGGGGAGCAGTAGCTCCGGTGATGATTCTAACTGGATAATTGGCACGAAAAACCGTCATAAAGGATCGTTGCATTCAGATCTTTGGAAGGGGTCTGCGGCAGACCTGGCCAGTCGTGGGGTGTTGGCGGTGTTCCCTACTCTAGGCTGGTGGAAGACACGGGCTGCGCTGGCACGGTATAACCAAAAAGCTCGCTATTCCTTGATCGTTTCAATACATGCCCCAGAGATTGATGTTGATATTGATTTATATGCTGCGATTGAAAATAAAATTAAAACCCCTGTGGCTGTTGGAGTTGCATAATGAAATTTCGTATTGCTGATACTTTTACAAGGACCTTCGGGGGCTTGCAATGTTACATTTTCAACAGTGCCACGACTCGATAAAAGTCCACATATCTCCTGACAACCCTTGCCGCCACTCAGTGCATCTATCACCACAGCCTGAAATTCTTCGTCCTCAGTCAGCATCTAACAAAGTAGCTTTGGTTGGTAACATTTAAGAATTTTGCAATGTTCAAGGTGTTTGGAAACAACCGTGCACAACCTGTAATGTGTACTGCTGGTTAAAACCCGCAGAGTGCGGTTAGTTGTGTGACTGAAGCTTAATGTAATTATCGATGTTAATTTCCAGCATGTTGGTAAAGTCGTTTGCGAACAGCTGTACTTCTTTGTTTTTATCTTCGGCAAGTGTCTTCGTTCTCATTGAGGCTTCAAAGGCACTGTAGCGCGCTGCAGCAAAGCGCAGAGCGACGCCGACGCCTCCTGATGAATCTGTTTTTGATATCTCGTTGGCAAGGTTGATAAACTTATCTGCAATGTCGTACATCGCTTTTTCTTTGTCCCGATCCATGAAAGAGCCTCCTTGGAAAGTTTTTAAGTCGAATAAGGGTGACATCGAGGTGCACCCACGTCTGTTAATGATTTCTTCACATTTTGCTCAGTTTAATGTATCTTCATCAGTCTTGCTCTCCCTAGAGGTAATTATACGATGAAGGGTCAATGAGAGCAAAAGTTACTTTTTATAGTTATTTTTTTTTATACCATATATTTCAAGGAAACCCATGACAACACAACAGATTATTTACACTAAAATTGATGAAGCGCCGGCATTGGCAACCTATTCATTGCTTCCTGTTCTGGCGGCCTATACCAAGGGAAGTGGGATTTCCATTGAGAGTAAAGATATCTCCCTTGCTGGTCGAATTATCGCAAATTTTCCAGAAAAATTGACCAAAGCTCAGCAAGTTCCTGACTGTTTGAGGGAGCTGGGCACGCTTGTTAAGATGCCAGGTTCGAATGTTATTAAACAGCCAAATATCAGTGCTTCGATTCCGCAGTTACAAGAGGCGATCGCCGAACTGCAGCAAAAAGGTTATGACATTCCTGATTTTCCCGAAGATCCTAAAACGGATGCGGAGAAAGAACTCCGTCAACGCTTTGCCAAGGTTCTTGGCAGTGCGGTAAACCCGGTACTGAGAGAAGGGAACTCAGATAGAAGGGCTGCGGCCTCAGTGAAGAAATTTGGTCAGAAAAACCCGCACAGGTTTATGAAAGCCTGGCCCGCTGTATCCAAGTCAAGGGTCGCGCACATGGACGGCGGTGATTTCTATGGCAGTGAAAAATCGATAACCGTTGCAAAGGCTTGTGATGTTCGTATTGAGTGTGTCGCCCAGGATGGTGCTGTAACGGTTCTTAAAGAAAGCACTCCGTTGCTGGCCGGTGAGGTTATTGATGCGGCCGTGATGAGTGTAGCTGCCTTGCGGAAGTTTTACGGTGAGCAGATTGTGGCGGCCAAAGAAGATGGTGTTTTGTTATCTCTGCACCTCAAGGCAACCATGATGAAGGTTTCCGATCCCATAATGTTCGGGCATTGCGTCTCGGTATTTTATAAGGATGTTTTTACTAAGCATTCGGCAATCATTAAAAAAATGGGCGTCAATGTAAACAACGGTCTTGGTGACTTGTATGCAAGAATTCAAGCTCTTCCTGAAGCGCAAAGGGCAGAAATTGAAGCGGATATTCTGGCAGTGTATAACAGCAATTGTCAACTGGCTATGGTTGACTCAAGCAAAGGGATCACCAACTTACATGTGCCCAATAATGTAATTGTTGATGCCTCGATGCCCGTTGTTATACGCGATGGCGGAAGAATGTGGGGGGCTGATGATCAGCTTCATGACTGTATTGCGATGGTGCCGGATCGATGCTACGCAACAATCTATCAAGAGGTGTTTGAAGACTGTAAAAAACATGGAGCCTTTGACCCAGCGACGATGGGCAGTGTGGCTAATGTTGGTTTGATGGCCCAAAAAGCTGAAGAGTACGGCTCACACGATAAGACATTTGAAGCACCGGCCAACGGAGTGATTCGTCTTGTAGATAAAAGCTCTGGAGAAACAGTTCTGGAGCAGCAGGTCGAACAAGGTGATATCTTCAGAGCATGTCAAACCAAAGACGCGCCGATTCAAGATTGGGTCAAGCTTGCTGTTAACCGGGCAAAAGCATCAGGCGTTCCGGCCATTTTCTGGTTGGATGAAAACAGAGGTCATGATGCTGCCATTATGGCAAAAGTTAATCAATACCTGCCAAGCCATGATACCGCCGGGTTGGATATACGTATAATGCAGCCGGATGAGGCGATGCGTTTCTCTTTAGAACGAATCCGCAAAGGCCAAGACACAATTGCCGTTACCGGAAACGTCTTGCGTGATTACCTGACCGATCTCTTTCCTATCCTTGAGCTGGGTACCAGCGCTAAAATGCTGTCAATTGTGCCGCTCATGAATGGTGGTGGATTGTTTGAAACTGGGGCTGGAGGCTCTGCCCCTAAGCATGTGCAGCAATTTTTAAAAGAAGGGCATCTACGCTGGGACTCGTTGGGTGAATTTTGTGCCCTTGTGCCCTCTTTTGAGCATATATTTACGACCTTCAACAACCAAAAGGCAAGGCTGTTTGCCGAAACCCTTGAGCAGGCAATCAGTAAACATCTTGAAAATGAGAGATCGCCATCGAGAAAAGTTAATGAGCTTGATACCAGGGGCAGTCATTTTTATCTGGCACTGTATTGGGCGCAAGCGTTAGCTGCCCAGAGCAGTGATGTTGAGCTGCAAACCCGTTTTGCCAAAGTTGCGCAACAACTTGATGACAATGAGGCTAAAATTGTCGATGAGTTGAATGTTGCTCAGGGCGCTCCTGTTGATCTGGGTGGCTACTATTTTCCGGATGAGAAAAAAGCAGAACAAGCTATGCGGCCAAGTGCAACTTTTAATGCGATTATCGATGCAATGTAGCCTTTTATTGATTCCAATGGGTACGAAAAACAGAAAAGGGGTGACAGGATTTTTCCTGTTACCCCTTTTCTGTTATCAATGAAGTATCTGACTTTGTGGGATGAAAGACTTATTAATGATGTGCTCCCTTGTTGTGGTTATCAGCAGCCCAATTAATATCTCTGCCAATATGACAACCCAGGCAGACATAATCGAGAGTCACAAATGGCTTGGCAAAGGTTGATTCTTTCCCGTCTTTTACAACGGTCTCAAACATTGAGGCTTTAGGATCTGTATTGATCTTAAAGATATGTGTTCGAACATCGCCGGTGAACTTGTTAATTTTTATTGCTGATTTTGTTGCTTTTGGCATATGACAATCCAGGCATTTCACATCACCTTTGGCATGAATGGTTTTTGCGTAGGAGGCGGCCTGTTCTGCATGGCAGTTTTCACAGGTGTTTTTGGTTAAGACTGCGCGTTGGTGAGGGTCATGGCAATCCATACAGCTTAAGTCTCTATGAGGACCTGCCAGTATTTCGTTGCCTTGCTCATGATGCTTAATAAAACCGCCACTTGCAGGAGGTCGTGGGTTGATTCCGCCACGTTGATGACATTTTGCACAAGCTTGAGTGGAGGAAGTTATCGTTATAGTAGTTTTTGATGGTTTTTGAATATGGTCAGAACCAGGGCCATGACACTCTTCGCAGCCGATACCATCTTCCATCCAGGTTCCAATCATGCCTGGTCGGCCATCTTGGTTGCCGTCTGGGGAGTATGCGGTCATATGGCAGGGGCCGCATTTATAAGGTTTTTTCTCCCCTTTGTGATAAAAAGACCAAGAGCCGTCTGCCAAGTTATACTGTGTTTTTGCTTCCGACCCATCTTTTGCTGCAGTAATTATAAACCCCTCAAGGTCGATGAAACGGGCTTTTTTGTTTGCCCCACCAATGACGTAAGAGATATCATCCCAGCTGTAACCTTGGGGGAGAGGTAATCCCGAGGATCTCGCTTTTTCCATTTTTCTCAACTTCCAGGGATGCCCCGAGGCCTGCCAATCGTTGAACTGATCTTTGTGACATGAAAAGCACTGTTCGGAGCCGACATAACTAGCGGCTGATGCGAAATCTGCGGCCGCAAATAATGCGATAATCATACAGGCAGTCATAAAATGTTTCATTGTAAATCTCCCAGTTAGTGTTAGGCAAAATCGGTTCGTTAAAATGGAAATCTTATATTATGATATGAACTATAAGAGGATAAAGCCAAATATTTAATTTTTTTTTAAAAAATGCGCTTATCTTGACGTATGTGTTGAGGCTATGAGTTTTCAGTTTAGAGGTTACGGTGCTGGAGCCAGAATAAGGGGCTGGCCTGTAAGGTTTGTGCCTGGTAGTCGGGCTGCGCGTGAAAGAGCTTGCTTTATTGTTAGTATGGGGTATAATGCCTAGTTCATTTTAAAGGATTGTCTTTTCTGTATGAGGGAGTGCTATATAACCTCGCATCTTCTTTCTTTTTGTTTGATTGTGCGTTTTTTGTTTTTAGCGGTTTCGGGACAATGCTTTCGGGTTTTATTAATTGGCTCTGATTATGAGTCGCTTTGAAAGGAGAAGTCCCAGTGAAGAAAGGTATTGTGAAGTGGTTTAACGCGTCAAAGGGTTTTGGCTTTATTGAGCAGGAAGATGGAGCGGATATTTTTGTTCATCACACTGCAATCCAAGCGGATGGTTACAAAACACTTGATGAAGGTGCGTCTGTAAGTTTTGAAGTTGTTGAAGGCCAAAAAGGGCCTGCTGCTGCTAATGTGGTTCAGCTTTAATTTACTTCTACGATAATATCAAAAATGCCCTGCGCTATGCAGGGCATTTTTTTTTGGTCACCAGCCTGCACCTGCCTCTTAACTGTCAATCGGCGTATTGACGGATCATGAAAGGATACTGCGGTGCAATCCCCCAACTCACCTCTAGCTAAAAAGAATGAATACGATGAATACATTTAAAGATCTTGGCATTAATGATGATATCCTAAAGGCCTTATTGTCCTTAGGGTTTGAAGAACCTACTCCTGTTCAAGCCAAAGTTATACCACTCGTGCTTGAACGTCGAATCGATCTGGTAAGTCTTGCCCAGACCGGAACAGGTAAAACGGCCGCCTTTGGTGTCCCCCTGATTCAACTGACAAATCCCAAAAGCACAAAAACGCAAGGGCTGGTGTTATGCCCTACCCGTGAGCTTTGCATGCAAGTTGCACGAGATCTGGAAGCCTTTTCCAAATATGTGAAGGGTCTAAAGGTGTTGGCAATTTACGGTGGGGCAAATATTGAGCCCCAAATCAGGGCGCTTCGCCAGGGTGTTCAGGTTATTGTGGCGACCCCTGGGCGTTTAAATGATCTGATTAACCGCAATGTAGTCGATATATCATCGGTAAGTTATGCGGTGTTCGATGAAGCCGATGAGATGTTGCAAATGGGCTTTCAGGATGAGTTGAACGCTATCCTGGCTAAAACGCCGGCAGAAAAAAATACATTGTTGTTTTCAGCTACGATGTCACGAGAAGTTAAAGCCATTGCCAGCAAGTATATGACTGACCCTGTTGAGATTACCATTGGTAAGCTTAATGCGGGTGCCGAAAACGTGAGCCACGAATATTACATGGTTCAGGCTAAAGATCGCTATCTTGCCTTGAAGCGAGTCGTGGATAATAGTCCGAATAATTATTCAATTGTATTTTGTCGCACCCGTAATGAGACGCATGAAGTCGCCAATAAGTTGATCCAGGACGGCTATAATGCTGATGCCCTGCATGGCGATCTGTCTCAGGCCCAGCGCGATCAAGTGATGAATAAATTTCGTTGTAAGAATTTGCAGATACTTGTTGCCACAGATGTTGCTGCCCGTGGTCTGGATGTGAACGATCTGACCCATGTAATTAACTATAACCTGCCGGATGAAATTGCGGGCTATACCCACAGAAGCGGTCGGACCGGACGTGCCGGGCGGACTGGAACTTCAGTCGTTATCATCCACATGAAAGAGCACTACAAGATAAAGCAGATTGAGCAAAAACTTAATAAGACGTTTAAACAGTGCCGTATTCCTTCGGGATTGGAGATATGTAAGAAGCAGTTGGTCACCTTAATTGATGTGGTTAAGAGCGTCGAGGTGAACCATGAAGAGATCAACCCATTATATGCCGAAATTGCCGAAAAACTTGCGTCACTTGATCGTGAAGAGCTTATCAAGAAATTTGTGTCTGTCGAGTTTAACCGATTCCTGGAATATTACAAAAATGCTCCGGATTTGAACGTAAGTGACAGGGAAAAACAACTCTACGGAAAAGGCAAGAGCGTTGGCCAGGGACGTCGAGAAAAGAGTGTGGATCGTTCTGCTGACAGTCAGCAGTTTACTCGTTTTTACCTAAATGTTGGTCGGCGTCAGGGGATTATGCCTCAGGGGCTTATTGGCAAGATTAATGGTATTCCTGGTGGCGGGCGCATTAAAGTAGGCAAGATTGACATCCAACGGAACTCAGCTCTGCTGGAAGCAGATAGCCGCTTTACCCCCCAAATACTGGAGGCCTTTCAGCACGTGAAAATTGATGGCAAAGCTATTTCGATTGAGGTGTCCCACGGCAGTCAAAGTTCAGAGCCAAGTTTAAACCGCCCCAGTCGTCCGAAGCATGGCGGAATGCGCCAGCGTAATAAAGCAAAAGTACGTAAATTTAACGCAGTATAGGGTTATAGAGAAGAGGAGTTACCATTATCGCATAACGTTGTGTGTACGTGACACTACTGGCGATCTCAAGCAGTAAAACATCTGAGGAGAGAAAAAATGAACATATACATTGGACAACTACCAAGCGCTGTAGATGAAAAAGAGATAAAGGAACTCTTCACAGAGTTTGGAGAAATTGTCAGTGTTAATTTGATAATGGATCATTATTCTGGAAGATCAAAAGGGTTTGGTTTTGTAGATATGCCTAATAATTCGGAAGCAGATCAGGCCATTAAAGGTTTGAACCGCACTATGTTCAAGGGCCAGGAGATCAAGGTCAACCAGGTCCAGGAATCGCGCAAAGATAAACGTGCTAAAAAGAAATTTCGAAGATAATCCGAAATTGTTACAGGCTTTACTTGAAGGTTAAGACCTTCCAGCCACAGAGAGCAAAGAAACGTATTGGTCGTTCATTCAGCCAGCTCATTCTTTGCTCTTTGTGGTTTTTCATTTTACGGCATTACTGTTGAACGCAAAACGCAATTCGAGCACCACTTCAAACTGACAATGTTGGCCCTCATAGTCTCTGCTGCTCCGGTTCAACTCCCTTCAAAAATTCCGTAAGCACCTTCTTTGTCTCACCTGAAAGTTTCTTCTTCCCCCAAAAACCTGGCTTGCTGTTTCCTGAATTTATCGGCAAGGCCAGAAGTCAAAATTAAAAAAAAAAATCTTCTTGGAGTTCGTCGGTTAATAAATGTAACATATAGTTTATGTAGTTTGTATTACTCGTTGTCGGAGGTGAGGACAAAAACGATGTTGTTAATAGTGCGGTGTTATAAAAATTTTATCTGGTCTTAAAATGAAAAAAGTTCTGGTGGTGGAAGATAGCCGACTATTTGGCTCTATGCTGAAAAAACAGATAGAGATGGCCACAGATTTCAGTGTTGACTGGTTGCCAACCTACCACGCTGCCGAAGAAAAAATTCAGAGCGGTGAGGTAGAGTATTTTGCTGCCCTGCTTGATCTGAATCTGCCAGATGCCCCCGATGGCGAAGTTGTGGACCTGGTGCTGACGCTCGAGATCCCGGTCATAGTTTTTACTGGTGATATGAGTGATGGGGCCCGGGAATATATCTGGTCTAAGAAAGTTGCTGAATATGTTTTGAAAGAGAGTCGCGAAAGTATCGACTATATAATATATCTGCTGGATCGGCTTGAGCGCAACGTTTCTGTTAAAATTTTAATCGTCGATGATTCCCGTTTTTATCGAAAGATAATAAGAGATCTGCTGCAAACACATCTATACCAGACAATTGAGGCTACAAACGGTCAGGAAGCACTCGAGATCCTGGGTCAGAACAAGGAGATTACTCTGGTAATCACTGATTATAATATGCCGGGGATGAATGGTTTTGAACTCGTTAAAAATATTCGGACCACCCATAATCGGGACAAACTGTCGATTATTGGTTTGTCAACCGAAGGTAATTCGAATATGTCTGCCCAGTTTATAAAATCAGGTGCCAATGATTTTCTCAACAAGCCGTTTGGGAACGAGGAGTTTTACTGCCGGATAACTCAGGCAGTTGTAATGATGGAAAATATTCAGCGAGTTATGGATCTTTCCAATAAAGACCCACTTACTGATCTTTATAACCGCCGGTTCTTTTATCAGGCGGCGTATAAGATGTTTTCAAGCGCTCAAAGAAAGCAACGATCTGTCAGTATCGGTATGCTGGACATTGATTTTTTTAAAAAAGTAAACGACACCTATGGGCACGATATTGGTGATAAGGTCATACAGCATTTGGCCAGTGCCTTGCGAAAGCATTTTGCTGAGACCGACGTTGTCGCCCGTTTTGGTGGAGAGGAATTCTGTGTTTTTACTCTTGATAAGGACAGAGATCAGGTTGTTGCCACCTACGAAGAGTTTAGAAAAAAGATTGAGGCAACACAGCTTATTTTTGGTGATAAAACGTTACAATATACTGTCAGTGTCGGGGTAAGTTGTCATCTGGGAGATAGTGTCGAAGATATGATTAAGCAGTCCGATAATTTGCTTTATGTCGCTAAGGAAAGTGGTCGGAACAGAGTTGTTGTTGATCCGCAACAATAAAAATAAAGGGACGGGATAGTTGTTAACTGGGAGCAAAAACGAGTTGATTGATAATGATGCTATACAGATTTTTGTGGAGGAATCTGCTGAGCATCTTGAATGTGTTGAGAATGATCTGCTCAGTATAGAGAAGGGTGGTACGCAAGTTGATGGTGAGCTGATCAATAATATTTTTCGTGCTGTCCATACTGTTAAAGGTGGCGCCGGGTTTCTTGGTTTTTCGACCATAAATACGCTTGCCCATAAGATGGAAAATGTTATGGGCTTGATTCGAAGCAGTCACCAGAAACCGGCATCAACCTCCATAAGCGCCCTGCTCAGGGCCGCAGACACCCTCAAGGAGATGATTCACAATCTGGATGCCAGTAATATGACGGATATTTCCGCTCATATACAGGCCTTAGATTCAGTAATTGCAGGCGTTGACGCTGTTTTGCCTGACACCTTAGCCGCTCCCTCCGTAAAAGCAAAAAAATCTACGCCTCTGCCGGAAAACCCCATCGCCGGGGCTGATACTGCCCTGCCTGAAGCCCCCAAACCTGAAATTATTCGTGATAAAGAGTCTGTTCAAATCTTTTTAGAGGAGTCTAATGATCATCTTGAAGATATCGAGGCCGATCTTCTTGCTATGGAAAAATGTGCTGGAGAGATTGATGAGGAGCTGGTTAACAAGGTGTTCCGAGCAGTGCATACAGTAAAAGGTGGTGCCGGTTTTTTAAGTTATACTGCAATAAAGAACCTGGCCCATACGATGGAAAACGTGGTGGGTTTGATACGGGAGCGCCAGCTTAAGGCGACACCAGAAATTATTACCGTTTTACTTGGGGGTGCCGATTCACTGCGGGACATGGTTAAAAATCTCGACACAAGTTCTGAAACGGATATTTCGGTTCAACTCTGTGCCCTTGAGTCAATTGTGGCGGGGGCGCCTGCCCAGGGTCGTGCAGCACCTACAGGTAAAGAAAACAATCGTGTTCCTGAACAGCATCTACCGACGGTCGAGGAAAAAAGTGTTGTTCCCGAAAAATCTGAGACTCCGGCCAAACAGCAATCTCACAAGCAGAGAGAGGTTCAGCCCGAACAGGAGCCAGAGGCGCAGGCAGTTAAAGAGCAAAAGGCTGACGGAAGCTTACGGGTAAATGTTCGTCTTCTTGATCAGTTGATGAATTTGGCTGGTGAGATGGTCTTAAGTCGCAACCAGTTGGTGCAGGCCGTATCTTCAAAGAATATGGCAAGCATAGAACAGGTCAAGCAGAGGATAGACACTGTAACGTCTGAACTTCAAGAATCAGTAATGTTTACCCGGATGCAGCCTATTGCTACTGTTTTCAACCGGTTTCCGCGCTTAATCCGTGAACTGAGCATGGAGTTGGGCAAAGAGGTTGAGTTGAGCATTGAAGGAGAAGATGTTGAGCTTGATAAGACCATTCTTGAGGCCATTAGCGCCCCGTTGACCCACCTGATTCGTAATGCAATAGACCATGGCATTGAACTGCCCCCAGAGAGGCAGTTTGCCCACAAAGATAAAAAAGGCAAGGTGATACTGCGCGCCAACCATGAAGCGGGACTGGTCATTATTGAGGTGATTGATGACGGCTATGGAATGAGCCCAGAAATAATCGCGGCGGCCGTGGTAAAAAAAGGAGTTCTTTCTGAGGAGCAGGTGCGCCATCTTTCCGATAAAGAAAAATTACACCTTATCTTTATGCCTGGATTTTCTACAGCTGACACGGTGACAGAAATCTCCGGACGCGGTGTCGGTATGGATGTAGTAAAAACAAATCTTGTTAAGCTTGGTGGTCAAATAGAAATATATTCAAAACCTGGCAAGGGCACGTCCATTCGTATTAAACTGCCGCTGACTCTGGCGATTATTTCAGCCCAGATCGTCATTTGCAGAAATGAGCGCTACTCAATTCCACAGGTCAATCTGGAGGAACTTTTACGTATTCCAGCCCAGGATATTTTAGACAGAGTTGAGATTGTCGGCAAAGCCCCGGTATTGAAGCTGCGCGGCACTTTGTTGCCGCTTGTTAAACTTGTCGATGTGCTGGGTGGCAGACCCGTATACCTTGATGAGAAGACTGAAGAAACGCGTGATGATCGCCGCCAAAACCTTGCTGACCGCCGTGCCCTAAAAACCTTTTTTGCGGCAGAGCTCCAACGAGGGAGGCGGGAGACAAGGGCTGATGGGGAAAACGATTATCTGCCCTTCGATAAAGAAAAAAGAAAGAAGAAAGATCGTCGCTACAGCAAAAACAGTGCTCTTTATATTGCAATTGTGAACACCGGAAATCTTAAGTATGGACTTGTTGTTGATGCCTTGATGGATGCCGAAGAGATAGTTGTTAAGTCATTGGGGCGACATTTGAAATCCTGCAAAAAATATTCTGGCGCCACTATTATGGGTGATGGCCGTGTTTCGCTTATCCTGGATGTTGGTAATATTGCAAGGGAAGTAGGGCTTATTTCTTACGAAAAATCAGATAGAGCCAAGCAGCTAAATGCGGAGATGGAAGCGGCGAGCGCCACGCTTCAGGACAAGCACTCCTTTCTCTTATTCAGCAATGGTGGGGCCGATCACTTCTGTGTGCCTTTGAACCTGGTCGTGCGGGTGATTAAGATAAAGTCCTCTGAGATGGAGATTGCTGGCGGGAAAAGAGTGCTTCAGTACTGCGGTGCAAGTTTGCCCTTGTTTTCGATAGATGAAGTCGCGCCTGTTCCACCTCTGGAGTATGGAGAGAGCTTGATGGTCATTATTTTTCATGTGGCAGGACGCGAAGTAGGCTTGTTGGCGACCAAGCCGATTAATGCCAAGGAAGTGATGATCTCTGTTGATGATACCACCTATCAGGAACCGGGTATTATGGGTTCGGTGATTATTGATGGGCGGATTACTCTCCTGGTGAATATGCATGAGCTTGTTAAAATTCGCAACCCTCAATGGTTTACTCATAAAGAACGTTCAACGTCAGTTAAGGAAACTGCAACTATTTTGGTAGCCGACGACTCGACCTTTTTTCAAAAGCAGATTTCTAAAACCCTTCAAGAGGAAGGCTTTAATACAATTGTTGCTGAGGATGGTCAACGGGCCTGGGAGATATTAACTGAAAACGCAGATACAATTTCTTTACTGGTGACTGACATTGAAATGCCGCGTTTAAATGGTTTTGAACTCACCGAAAGGGTGCGAGATGATTCACGTTTTGAATCTCTGCCGATTATAGCAATCACGACCTTGGCGGGCGAAGAGGATGTCAAGAGAGGCGAAAAAGCGGGGGTGAACGAATATCTGGTTAAATTTGACAGGGATCAGCTTGTTGAAAAGGTAGTAGCGTTACTGTAAATTCGGTAGCAGCAGCCATTGATAATGGCTTTTTGTTGGTGTTAAAAGTTCGATGTTGTTTTAAGGATCTAAGACATGCCCAATCAAAATGGTTTATTTTTGTTAGACGATACCATTGTTAAACACCTTGTTTTTCAAATAGGTGAAGTGCGCTGCGGGATTGATATTCTGGGGATTGAGGGGATCAATTGGGTTCCCGCAATTACACCTGTCTTTGGTGCGCCAGACTACGTAAAGGGATTGCTCAATCTGAGGGGTCAGCTTGTTACCGTGTTTGATCTGGGGAAGCGCTTAGGGCTTGAAGAGTGTCAGCTAAGCAAAAAAAGTAGAATTATTATCATTAAACAGGATATGGAATATATCGGCCTGCTTGTCGATTCTGTTTCTGAAGTGATTTCCTCCCAGCTAAACTCTGTTGAGCCACCTCCTGCAAACACTATCGAGCCTCAGGCGACCTTTTTCTCCGGTATTTTGAATATGGAAAATAAGTTGACAACCATTCTTAATATTGAAGAGATAACGCGGGTCAGTGAGCTGGCATAATTGAATGGAACCTTTACGTATTTTAGTCGTTGACGATTCAGCGTTTTCTAGAAAAATCATTAAAGACGCCCTGTCTCCTCTTGCAGAAGTGGAGATTGTCGGGATGGTTTCTAACGGTGCTGATGCCCTGTTGCGGGTGGCAGCAGTACTGCCTGATATTGTAACCCTTGATGTTGAAATGCCGGGCATGAACGGCTTAGAGGTGCTGTCTGCACTCCAGGAGACCGGGTTTGCTGGGGCTGTGGTCATGTTGAGTTCCCACACTGAGCGTGGGGCCCCTTTCACAATTAAGGCACTGGAGCTCGGCGCCTTTGACTTTATGTTAAAACCCTCTTTTGCTTCGATAGAGGAGAATTTTACTGCTCTGCGAGAAACGTTTTTGCCCATTGCCCAGGCTGTTGCCCAGCGCAAGAAAATTAATCATTTGTTGCGGGGTGGAGGTCTATCTCTGGGTCATAGAAGGCCAGAGGTCGCTCAGGCATCACGCTCTGACAGTTTCATCGGTGGCTATAAGGGAAAAGCGCCGTCTCAAATAATTACCATTGGCGTCTCCACTGGAGGGCCAAAAGCGCTGGCCCAGATAATTCCGAAACTCACGGCTGCTCTGGCTGTGCCTGTAGTTATCATTCAGCATATGCCGCAGGGGTTTACTGAAGAGTTTGCAAAGAGTCTGAATGCCAAAAGCAGCATTACGGTTAAAGAAGCAGAAGATGGCGAACTCCTGCTGCCCGGTACTGTCTATGTAGCACCCGGCGGTAAGCAGTTGAAGGTCACTACGCGTGTTTTGGATAAAATATTCCAGATAACTGATGATCAGCCAGAAAACAACTGCAAGCCGTCAGTGGATTATTTTTTTCGATCAGTGGCACAAGTCTATGGCTCAAGGGCCACGGCCGTTGTTTTGACGGGCATGGGAAGAGATGGCGCCAAGGGCGCCCAGTTAATGAAGAGTCGCGGGGCTAAGGTTATTGTCCAGGATGAAGAAACTTCTGTCGTTTTTGGCATGCCCCAGGCTGTTATTGACCTTGGATCGGCAGATATAGTTTCACCTCTGCAGGAAATAGCAAACCTGATGTGTCAAAATTTGATTGATTAATACCATGACTTATACACTTCCTTCAATAACTGCTGAGGAAATAACGTTTTTCAGCAGTTATATATATGAGCTTGCAGGAATAACGCTAGGGCACAAGAAGGCATACCTACTGGAGAGCAGGTTTGCCTTGATGATGGAAGAGCTCGATTGCGCCTCCTTTACCGAACTTTATTTCTTGAGTAAAAGCGCCAGTTGCAAAGTTCTTGAAAAACGCCTGGTTGATGCGATTACAACTCATGAGACCTCTTTTTTTCGGGATAAATCTCCTTTTGAGTTGCTCAAGAAAAAAATACTGCCTGAACTGCTTGGTTCCCGTCGTCAGCAGGAAAGAATGGTTGATACAGAGCCGACGCCCTTGAGCGTCTGGAGTGCTGCCTGTTCTACCGGACAGGAACTGTACAGTATTGCAATTATCATAAAAGAGTTGTTGGGGGATTTGACTCCTTACAGGATTAAGTTGTTGGGGTCTGACATCTCCGACAATGCGATTGTAAAGGCGACGTCCGGGCTTTACAACGATTTTGAAATTAATCGTGGCTTGAATCCTGAGAGGATAGAGAGATTTTTTGCCAGAGAAAATGGTGGTTGGTTGATAAATAAAGAGATTAGAGGGCTAACCTGTTTTCGGAAAATGAACCTTCAGACGCCGTTTAACTATCTGGGCAAGTTTGATGTGATATTCTGCCGCAACGTGGCGGTCTATTTCTCGCCGGAAGATAGGTCTAGGTTCTTTAGGGCCATTGCAATGTGCATGCACCCGGAAAGCTACCTCATTGTAGGTTCGACGGAGTCGCTCAGTGGCGTAATAGATCTGTTTGTTGGTGGTCAGCATATGGGCGCAGCCTATTATAAACTGCGCCCTCAACAGTAATCAATCAAGCCATTGCATACCAATCCCTATAGATAAGAGTTTAACTTTTGGGATAGTCAGAAAAGATAAGAGCAAAATCGTGGTTTTGCTGAGCTGGAAACAAAAAAAACCTGCAATTAAGCAGGTTTTTTTAAGTTTATTTAGAGGAGATTATTTCGCTTTTTTAGCGTCTTTTTTCTCTTCTTTTACTTCAGCAACATTCATCACGTCTACGTAGTTTTTACCGTAGTAAGAAGCGATTAATATTTCTTTTAGCTCTGCGATTAATGGGTAACGTGGATTTGCACCTGTACATTGGTCATCAAACGCATCTTCAGCTAGTTTGTCTACTTTAGCCAAGAATTCGGCTTCGTTAACACCCGCTGCTTGAATTGATAGTGGAATATTCAATGCGGCTTTAAGTTCGTCTAACCAATTGAGTAGCGCGTTAAGTTTATCTTCAGTGTTACCTGCATTGAAACCTAAGTGTGCAGCTACTTCAGCATAACGAGCACGTGCTTTAGGGCGATCGTACTGTGAGAATGCTGTTTGTTTAGTAGGGTTGTTCGTTGCGTTGTAACGAATCGTGTTTGAAATTAAGGCTCCTCGCTACATTGAGTGGGTAAGCCTTGTTAAGTTCAATTAGTATATGGTAAATATCTCGGCATCATGAGAGATATAGACTTATTACAAATGGCCCTTGGCTTAACACCCCCTTGGCAGGTGTTATCTTCTGATTTCAATCTGCAACAAAGACACTTAGACATAAAGATTGACTTCCCTCGCGGAAGCATTTTTTCCTGTCCAGAGTGTGGACAGAATAATGTAAAAGCATATGACACGGAAGAAAAGTCTTGGCGACACCTGAATTTTTTTCAGCATGAAGCATACCTGACCGCCAGAGTACCTCGAGTTCAGTGTGACAAATGCGGAATTCGGTTGGTCAATGTACCTTGGGCCTGTACCGGAAGTGGTTTCACCTTGCTGTTTGAAGCTATGATCATGACGTTGGCCAAAGTCATGCCGGTAAAAAACATAGCCTCCTTTGTTAATGAACACGACACACGACTGTGGCGTGTTCTGCATCATTATGTTGATGACGCCAGGGATAATGCCGATTATTCGGATGTTACTGAAGTAGGTGTTGATGAAACTTCAAGTAAACGTGGCCACAACTATGTAAGTCTGTTTGTTGATCTTGCAGGGCCAAAAGTCATTTTTGTTACAGAAGGCAAAGATGCTTCAACTGTTGAACGTTTCAAGCATGATTTGACCGATCACAAAGGTACTCCTGAGAACATTCAAGAAGTCTGTTGCGACATGTCTCCGGCATTTATCAGCGGTGTTGAAAAACAGTTCCCAAATGCCAGGTTAACTTTTGACAAATTCCACATAATGAAAATAATCAATGCGGCCGTAGACGAGGTGCGACGCCAAGAGCAAAAAGATCGGCCCGAACTGGCGCGAACCCGTTACATATGGCTGAAAAATCCAGCGAACCTCAAGCTGTCTCAGGTTGGAACCCTTGCAGATCTTACAGTAAAAAAACTCAATTTAAAAACTAGTCGTGCCTATCATATTCGCCTTAATTTTCAAGAGTTGTTCAGTCAACCCCCGCATATGGCAGAGGCATATCTG
>JADGBM010000054.1 GCA_015231515.1 Desulfobulbaceae bacterium | reverse complement strand
TCGCAAAGACGGAGTGCGCCTTTCGAGCTTTTTCACGACCTTGCAAGCCGGTCACACATAAGCACCATCCCCCACTCCCCGTCACTGCGAGGAGCGAAGCGACGTGGCAGTCCAGAAACATGGTGCCCAAGTCAGATACCTCTGGATTGCTTCACTACGTTCGCAAAGACGAGTATCAACTAGATTGCTTCACTACGTTCGCAAAGACGGAGTGCGCCTTTCGAGCTTTTTCACGACCTTGCAAGCCGGTCACACATAAGCACCATCCCCCACTCCCCGTCACTGCGAGGAGCGAAGCGACGTGGCAGTCCAGAAACATGGTGCCCAAGTCAGATACCTCTGGATTGCTTCACTACGTTCGCAAAGACGAGTATCAACTAGATTGCTTCACTACGTTCGCAAAGACGGAGTGCGCCTTTCGAGCTTTTTCACGACCTTGCAAGCCGGTCACACATAAGCACCATCCCCCACTCCCCGTCACTGCGAGGAGCGAAGCGACGTGGCAGTCCAGAAACATGGTGCCAAAGCCAATTTACTTACCAGTCTCCTTCAGTTTGGCGGCCAGCATATCACCGAAGGTGCCGAGTGGCTGGCTTTCGGACTGTTTTTTAGTCTGTTGATAGGCCTGGTACTCTTTTCGTTCAAATTCCTCCGGAGATTCAGTTTGGGTTACTTCGGGTTTTTCGACAATAACATTGAGTGCCAGCGAAATTTTCTTATCTTCAAGGCTTAGTTTCTCAACACGCACTTCAAGCTCTTGCCCGACAGCAACAACTTCTCGAGGATGACTGATTCTGCGGCCTCCGCCCAGAGTAGAGATATGCAGCAACCCATCGACACCCTCTTCCAGAGTTGCAAAGGCACCGAAATGAGTAAGCCTGACAATTTTTACCATATGGACTGAACCTTCCGGATATTTCTCAGCAGCCCCAAGCCAGGGATCGGCCATAATCTTCTTTAAACTAAAGGAAAACCGCTCATTCTCCCAGTCCAGCTTCATTACAGCCACTTCCACCTTCTGCCCGACCGTAAGCTTTTCGTTAATATCGACAACATGGCCCCAGCAAATTTCAGATATTGGCAACAACCCCTGAATACCACCAATATCGATAAAGGCCCCAAAGTTACGGATTGACGCAACCGTGCCGCTGACAGTCATGCCTTCCTGTAGAGTCGTCTTCAACTCCTCAACCTGTTTGCGACGCTCTATATCGACGATTTTTCGATGGGAAACAATTATATTCCTGCCGGACTCACCGTATTCGACAATTAAAAAGGACAGCTGTCGTCCGCTCAGGTCCTCATCATCGGATTTTTGAAAACCGAGCTGAGAAAAGGGACAAAAGGCCCGAACAGAGCCGGCAATTTTGACCGAAAAACCACCTTTAACCTCTTTATCGATGGTACCCTCAACTGGAATCTCGGCCCGGTAGGCCTCTTCAAGATGTTCATTAGCATCAGAGCCCTTCCCGAGACGGGTGGTAAACTTCATACCCCCCTTGCCGGCAGAAAGAAAATAGGCCTCAATGGTGTCACCCTCTTTAAGAGGAGACGTTTCCTCCTGGTCGCGCAACTCACTAACTGAAAAATAGCCCTCACTCTTGCCGCCCAAATCGATAAAAACCCACTCCCTGCCAATGCTGACCACGGTGGCGGCAACCTTTTGCCCAGGTTCTAAGACCACGGGTTCTTCGTAGGACTCCTCAAGCATATCTGCAAAACTCAGTTCTTCTGTCATGATCTCTTCCAAATTACAAATTGATAGGAATATCGACATCCGCCAACTGTTGACCGACTTCAACCCGTTCAACCTCTTTCGATGATGTCTCTAAAATACAAAATGCCGGCTGACATTCTGCGCCAAGCAGTTCGCCCGGATTAATTAAAAGCGTATCGCCAACCTGCTCAACGGCATATCGGTGATTATGCCCGCAGCAAACCGCGTGAAAAGAGCCCTGGCTTGCAATACCCCTGGCCATTTCAGGATAATGGGTGAAGGCGATTTTCATACCTCCGGCCTCGATTGCACCGAAATTGCCATGGTGGGTGAGGGAGGGGAATTTTGTTCCACACCACTGCGATATCAGATGCTGATCGCCAACGTTATTGCCATAAACAAGATGCACGGCCCCACCAAACCCAGCCAACACCCCCAGCATAAATGGCGAAATAAGATCGCCACAATGAATCATCGTTGTGACGCCGTACGCATTACAATAACGAACAGCTGCCCGCAAATTCACTATATTATCATGGCTGTCAGCTATAACAGCTATTCTCATAACTCTATTCCTTTTAACAAAAAACGTACTGCAGATTATTGATTGATTATTTCTGTGCCCGCTGGCGGGGTAAAGGCAAATCTGGATCGATCGACCTTCTGATTCTCGACGATATCAGAAAAAATCATATCCGTGATACTGCCAAATTTATCAACAACCTTCAGGCGGCTCAACAGATACGATGACCGATCAACCCACACTGTTATCTCATCTATTTGGGGGTGCATCGTTTTCGGAATAAGCCTCATTTGAAAGGTGGTCTCGTCAATATCCTGCTCTGTTTCAGTTGACTCCAGCACATCAAAATCACGGCTTATATTTGCCGACCCAGCAAAAAAAGAGTACATAACATCTGACTCAAGATACTGTTTTGCCGAGGATGTAAACATCTGGTTCTCTTTAGCAAAATACATTGACAGTCGCTCCCCGTCGCAAATAAACACCTGTACATCGGGCGCCTGATAATCCCAACGCATAAGGCCTGGCTTCACTAATACCAGAGACCCATTCCCGGTTCGTTTTCTGCTGCTCAGCTTGCTATAGGTCTCTTGAACAAAAGAGGCCTGTAGAGAGGTTATCTTGTTGTAAGATTCCTGCAACTTTTTGGCAATTTCGCTAACAGGCATTTCGGCGGCAGCGGTTTGCATGGGCAACCATAAACAGAGGCTAACCACAAGCAAAAGCAAAAATTGTACAGATGACCTGCTGATTCTATATTTGTTCATCATTTCCTTTCCATAAGTAAACATCCGACCCAACTAACCAACCAATCAACCGTTCAACTAACTAACAAGAGTAAGTTCAATAGGACGCCCAAAAATTTTTTTAGCCGTTATCGTAGCCGCCTCAGTTACGTCTGAGACATAAAACTGTTTATGCCCATCTTGCCCAAGAGTTTTGGCAAAATCAGGATGCGAATCGAGGTAGTGCTTGAGGCTTGCAGCCACTTCTTCGGACGAATCAATAATAGTAACTCGTTTACCGATTTTTGGCTGAATTAAATCCTTTAAAAGCGGGTAATGGGTACATCCCAGCACCAAGGCCTCAATCTGTTTTAACCGCAAAGAGTGCAGGTAGCGGCGCAAGATCATTTTGGTTTCACGTTTATGGAGCCATCCTTCTTCAACCAAGGGAACGAGCAGGGGACAGGCTTTTGAAATAACCGTTGCCTGCGGACAGCTTTGACCAATTTTTTTAGCATAGACACCGCTTTTGACTGTGGCACGGGTTCCAATAACACCTACCCGCAAGCATTTCCCGGAACTCTTGGCCAACTGCTCCACTCGACGTACGGCAGGATCGATCACATCAAAAACCGGAAGATTACAGGCGGTCAGCGTTTCACTGCGCACAACACTAGCTGCCGAGTTGCAGGCGATAACAATTAACTTTGCCCCTTTTGATATCAAAAAATCGATATTTTCCCTGGCATAGCGATCAATGGTTTCGCAGCTTTTTGAACCATACGGTGTGCGTGCCAAGTCACCGAAATAGATCAAGTTCGAATTAGGCAATGCTTTCTCTATAGCATGGGCAACAGTCATGCCGCCTACACCAGAGTCAAAAATACCGATCATATTGTTCTTGCTGAGTGGGTTAGATAAGATAATTGCTTACGTGGTTACAGCATTTACACAAGAAACCGTTAAAAGTAAACTTTCAAGTATTTCAGAGAGTGTGTGAGGGCGTCTGAGTTTTTTCAGCCAGGCGAGTAGGATTCGCGTTGATCAACAAGATAATTATTACCATCAAGCGCTTTCACCTTGTGCTTGAGTTGTGAGGCTGCCGCAGACACCTGGCCAAAGTGCTCAAATTTTCCATGATTGGTAGGAATAACAGCTATTGAAATACTTAGCAGACCGAAACTGGTTTCACGACCTTGCCGATCTTTTTCAACAAACCCACCTCTTTTCACATCTTCCGGCTCAATAAACATATTTCGAACTGCCTCGAAATTTGCCAAAACTCGTTTGCATACCTCTTCGGCCTTATCTTCAGTGACAATAAAAACATAATCATCACCGCCAATATGACCGACAAAACTTTGTTCTCGGGCAATCTCATCAACAACGTTGACAATGACTCGAGCCACCATCAAGATCACATCATCGCCCTGTGAAAAACCGTAGTGATCGTTATAGGGTTTAAAATTATCAATATCTACATAACAGACAGCCAATGGTTTTTCAGACTCCAAGGCACTTTGAATGGCCTTAAGAATAGAGGTGTTGCCCGGCAATTTACTTAACGGGTTATTATCAAACACCCTGTTCATACGCGCTTCAGCCAACTGAACCCGGATCAATAATGTTTCTGGTGCGACCGGAAAACAGATTATATCATCGACTGGATAGTCACACCAATCGATCCCAGCTATCATCTCTTCCTGTCTAATCACCAGCAAGATCGGTATATTTGCTTTCTGAAGGCAGGCGCTGACCATACGGATTAAACCTCTGTCACCTTTGCCGCCCAAACCTTTCTCCAGGACTAGAATATCTGGTGGATCATCCAGGAAGTGTGATGTGGCTGCCTGCACATCCAGACAGGTAATAATGTGATAGCCCTTAGCCTCAAGCATTACCCTGCTTTCCGGACGCACAAGAATATCATTGCCAGCCACAAGAATTCGCGTCACAACAGTTATCCATTTGTTGCAGAGTTTTCAGTCTCTGCCTGTATTTCAAGGCTGAACCCTTTCACTTCCCAGAGTTTCTCCTCAACTTCATCAATGATGAAGTTGATATCCTCGGGGCTTAAGTTTAGCAACTGCCAAGCTCGTTTACTCAAGGCAGGAACTTTATCATCGCCGGCATGGCCGTAGCCCATTCCCCTGATCAAGATATCACTAAAATGAATAATTGAGCTGCTAAGCATCTCATCTTTTGCCAGGCGCGGATCGTGATGACAGGCTATGGGTTCGATCAGCTTAGTTGGCAGGTTCCAGCTTTTAGTGAGCCACCCACCGGCCTCATCATGACCAAGCCCCAAAACCTCAAGTTCCGCTTGCCGCATTGACATTTTTCGTTCACGCATCAAACGAGTTATCATCTCGTACTCCTGGGGTAACTCCATTTTGATGGCAACCTTGCCAATATCATGAATTAAACCTGCAGTACTGACCTCCTCGGGCTCGTCAACTCCAATGCGTCTTGCCACTACACTGCACGCTACAGCACAACCCAGCGAGTGCTCCCAAAGTTCAACATCCTGATCTTCCATCATTTCAAAAATTGAGGCGCTGACAATCAAGCTCTTGACTACGTTAAACCCGAGAAGGATAATCGCGCTGCTCAAGGAGCTTATCCTCTGGGGAAATCCGTAGAATGCCGAGTTAACAAGTTTTAAAAGTTTTGCCGCCAGAATATGATCCTTACTCAGGACCTTCCCCATCTGTTCGGTAGTGCTATCGGGATCATCAGCCATTCTAGACAGTTTCACAACAATACCCGGCAATGTCGGCAAATTTTTTGTTTCACGCAAAGCCGCTCTAAATTGCTGGCGTTTAGAATCTTCCATTGTTACCCTCTCGATTCAACAAGCTTTTTCATAATTCGCTGTTTGATGTACATTAAAGGTGCGATCTGAGTAACATCTGAAAACCGCTCTTCAACGGCCTGCAGCTCCTGTTTCAATGTTTTTTCGCCAGGAAGTTCAACGGGATGGCCTTCAACTGTCACATGGACAATATCCATTTTTTCCAAACGATCAAGCAGAGTTGTTGACAGGACAGTTCCCTTTCCACATAACACCCTTGATTCCGGGGTCATAACGTCTTTAGCTAAAACCATCCCTTCTTTAGCCTGCGCACTTAATATTTGCTGCACAATATTCTCCTTTACGTTCAACTACTGATTTATCAGCAATATAATCAGCTTATAATTTATGGCGTTTTTTTTCAAACACCAAGATTCAATCACGGTGATTATTTTTGCAAATTATTGACATACACCTCTACCGGCATTATAAATGTACCCTTAGTCATATTTACTTTTTTATCCCACAGCCTCGTGCTGAGAGATATAGTACAACACAAAAGGAGTAGTACAATGCCAATTTATGAGTATGAATGCCAAGACTGCCACAATGTTATAGAGGTTACGCAAAGCATAGCGGATGAACCAAAAACAGACTGCCCGGTGTGTCCCGGCCAGTTAAAAAAAATAATTTCACGAAGTTCATTTCACCTGAAAGGCGGTGGCTGGTATTCTGACGGCTATAGTGATACAAAAACTGCTTGCCCAAGTCAAACGACCTGCCCAGCCAAAGCAGAAACAACTGCAACCACCACCCCCGCAACCTGCCCCAAAGCTGACGGAGCGTCCTGTTGCGCCGCATAAGAGTTTGAGCATTCCAAGAAATGCCCCTCATCATCAAATAAAAAAGGAGAGCAAATAACTCTCCTTTTTTTATTTCAGATACGATTGCCCACCCGAAACACCCCCCTTCACCCTTCACCCTTCACCCTCTAACCCACGAGTCAACACCATCGCATCGCCATAACTGTAGAACCGATATCCTTCCCTTAACGCTTCCTGGTACGCCTGTAAAACCAACTCCTTCCCGGCAAATGCACATACCATGAACAGTAGAGAAGATTTCGGGAGATGAAAATTAGTTATGAGAGTATCAACAACTTTATAGCGATAGCCCTCGTAAATATAGATATCGCACGGGCCAGAGATGGGATTGACCCCGCCATTTCCGTCGGCAGCAAACTCGAGGGCTCGGGTTGTAGTTGTGCCGACCGACCAGACCTTCCCGCCATTTTGACGACAATCTGAAATTAGTTTTGAAACTTCAGGGCTAATTGTGACCCATTCGGAATGGATCTTATGATCCCTGATATCGGTCACCCGCACGGGTGCAAAGGTGCCATACCCAACATGCAGTGTTACCGCAGCGACCTTGGCGCCTTTTACCTTAACTGCCTCAAGAAGATCACCGGTAAAATGCAGTCCGGCGGTTGGCGCAGCAATAGCGCCACTTTCCCTGGCATAGACAGTCTGGTAACGATCAACATCATTCCCGGCATGCTGCCGCCCGTCTCTTCTGATATAGGGAGGCAGGGGCATAACCCCATATTTGAGCAAAAGTTCGTCCATATCTCCGTTCCACATGAGGGTCACCCGGACAGAACCATCGGCAGCAATATCCTCAACTACCGCTTCAAGCTCACAGCCAAACAGCAGATGGCCGTCGGGTTTAGGCCTCTTTGAGCTTTTAACTAAGCCCTTAACACCCGACACATGCTGACGGAACCCATTACAATCTTTTTGGGGGGCAGAGTTTAAAAGGGGGTACTGCAGCAGTAAGAGTTCAACTTGGCCACCGGTATCTTTTTTACCTTTCAGACGGGCAGGGAAAACCTTGGTATCATTAATGATCAAAACATCTTCGGGATTAATCAGATCAACAATTGCAGAAAAATTATGGTGAGAAATCACCCTTGCCTGGCCATCAACTGACAATAGTCGCGATTCATCCCTTCGCACTGCAGGATGCTGGGCAATTTGGGCCTCAGGCAGAACAAAATCATAGGATGTAATTTGAAAATTGGCGCCCATTATCCGAGCAGATCGGTTCGCTGTGTGAGATAGCAGAGCAGAACCCCTGTTGCCATGGCAACAGACCCGAGAACCCGCAACAGCCGCGGCGAGACTTCACTCAACTTCCGCAGCCAATCCTGCATGGCCTCAGGGCAGGCGACATAGGGCAGCCCTTCAAGGACGAGAATCAAACCGAACAGCGTTACTAAAAATTTCATCGGGCTTATTTCACTATCTGCGCATCTTCAACAACTACTTCATAGGCCAGAGCGCCAAACGACTTATCAGCGCTCACCGTCCCGGTTACCGTAACAATTTCATCTTTTTCTAAACTGTGATCACTGGTTACAATCAGCTTATGGTTGCCACGTTTTCTGCTGCCGGTGCCATCAACGATGCGAAGCCATGTTTTACCCTGATATTTTGAGATCTTCACGACTTTTCCTCTCACCGTCACATTCTTACCATCAAGAGCTTTTTTCTGGGCGAATATTTCCTCAATTCGGTAGGCGTTATCACCAGGGGCTTTTTCAATATTGAGATCCTCTTTTTTTGCCTCAGAACTTTCATCAATTGATCCTGAACCAACAACTCTCTTGGTAATCTCTTTTATACCAGCAGAAAAAATAATCTCATCAAAGGATCGTCCCAGCGTTGAACTTGAATAGGCTCCCATTGACACACCGGGGCTGACAATCACCTCATCACCAACTC
Source organism: Desulfobulbaceae bacterium (assembly GCA_015231515.1). Taxonomy (NCBI): domain Bacteria; kingdom Pseudomonadati; phylum Thermodesulfobacteriota; class Desulfobulbia; order Desulfobulbales; family Desulfobulbaceae; species Desulfobulbaceae bacterium. Next base: position 11,538 of record JADGBM010000054.1, on the reverse strand, counting down.
GAATTAAACTTTCAGGAATAGCAACCCATTGACGGCTGCCGTTTTTGTCAAGCTGAATATAGGTGTAGCCCCCGCTGTTCATCGTCTCAACAACATTCCCGGACAGATCTTCGCAAAATGCCGTTGTAGCAACAAACACAAACAAAACAGATAAAAGGTAGGCAACTAGTTTCAGCTTGAGTCCTAATTTTTTGTAAAGCATCAAAAACCTCCAAGTCCAGATAGTATACGATTATTTAAATAATCTCGTTTCTTATTGCCAGTTCCTGTCACCACAGTGCTTTGCCCTTGACAAGCAAAGTCAGACATTGTATCGAAATTCTTTCACATCCATATTATTATTCATAATTATAGTTATCAGAACATATTTTAAGGGTAAGCTTTCGCCAGACAACAAACTAACTACAACCATAAGTCATCGTAAAAAAAAATCCACTGATCTCTTCAAAAAATGAGTCTTGCTATTTCCATAAAAAAATTTCTTGGCCGATATTACCTTATCAGTCTCCTTATTTCATGGACAGTGCTCATCATCACCTCCGTAACCTGGAACCTATCGCAAAACTACTCCGACACCATCGCCAAAGCCAGAATCGAAGCTCGAACCATTTTCCAGCATAATATAGCCTACCGTAAATGGAGCACAATGCATGGCGGGATATATACCAAAATTTCGAATATAAACAAGGGCACCCCCCACTTCATGTTTAACATTGGAAACCAAGGTGAACCTGGCTTTGCCATGGTAGATCCATTTCAAATGACTAAGCAGGCCTATGAAGTGCTTCACAAACAAGCGCCCACACTTGCGGCCATCAGCCATACAGTAAGCCTTGACCATGAAAAAACCTATGACCCCTATGATGAACCGGATGAATGGGAGCGAACCAACCTCATGGCACTCAAAGAGGGTGAGATGGACGAGGCAAGTACCATTGAAACAATTAACGATGCGCCTTACCTGCGTCTGCTTAAACCATACGTTATCGACCAGGGCTGCCTTAAATGTCACTCGAATCAAGATGACTACACCCTCGGTTCAATCCGCGGCGGCATGAGTGTTTCAGTTCCCCTTGAACCCTACTTTGAGACTGAGGTGTCCACCCGCCGGACAGTATTTCTGACCCATTTATTACTCTGGATATTAGGCAGTATTGCCATTCTGAAATTTTCTGCCGCTTTCAAAAAATATCGAGAGACTATTACCGAAAATGAAGAAAAATTTCGTATTGTTTCCGAGTTTGCCTACAACTTCGAATACTGGATCAAAGAAAACAATGAGCTTGCCTTTATATCACCGTCCTGCGAGCGCCTCACCGGTTATTCCCGTGAAGAGTTCATGACCAACCCAAAGCTCCTTCTCGATATCATCCATCAAGATGACATTGAAGGATACCGTAACCACTTAACCAACATATCTGCACCCGAGCACGATGGCACGGATTTCAGGATCATTCGCAGAGACGGTGAAATTCGCTGGTTCACACATACCTGCAGCCCGATTTACATTAAAGGGGAGTTCTTGGGCCGGCGTGGCAGCAGCATCGATGTCACCGAGCACAAAAACCTTGAAGAACAGCTGATGCAGGCAAAACAGCTTGAGTACCTGGGTCAATTTGCCGGCGGCATTGCCCACGATTTCAACAATGTACTTGGCTCCATCAAGACCTTCACACATCTGCTTCATGAAGAGATCAAGGACACTAATAAAGCCGCAGCAGACTACATAAAATATATCTCCATTGCCTCAAAGCTTGGTAAAAATTTAACCTCAAACCTGCTTTCCTTTGGAAAAAGGCAGATTGTTAATCCGCAGAGGACAACCCTTAAAGCCATCATCTCCAACATCTCAGATATTTTAAAGACACTGGTTGATGATGAGATACAGTATTGCTTCAATTTTTCCGCCGAGGATGTAGAAATATCCGCCGATCCCCACCAACTCGAACAGATTCTCATCAATCTTTGTACCAATGCTCGAGATGCCATGGAAAATGGCGGCAAGATTACAATTTCCACCAACGCTATTCAGCTGAAAGCCACTAAACAGGGCACACTTGAGGATATCCCGCCAGGCAGCTATTTAACCTTGGCGCTTGCAGATACGGGTAAAGGAATTCCTGAGGAACATTTAAATAAAATATGCCAGCCTTTTTTTACAACCAAAAGCTCCTCGAAAGGCACTGGCTTAGGCCTGTCTATCATACACACAATCGTTAAACAGCATAACGCCTTTCTGGACGTTGAAAGCGTGAAAGATGCGGGGACAACCTTCACAATTTATATTCCTGCACTCTCGCCCATCGAGTTTACAGCCGAAAACAATCCAATAGATCCGGAAGTGCCGGAAGTGCCGGAAGTCAAACTGGAGCAGATAGAGAATGCCACCGATGCCCAGGTTGCATATCAGCTCAGCGACATACCCTCTGTAGCGTCCCAAGGCAAAACAATATTACTGGCAGACGATGAGGATCTGATCAGAAAGTCGCTTTCCATCCCCCTTGAAAAGACCGGCTACAAAGTTCTCCTCGCCTCCGACGGCAAAAAAGCTATAAGCTTATTTCTTGATAAAAAAGAAGAGATTGATCTGGTCATTCTTGATGTCATCTTACCCTACAGAAATGGACGTGAAGTTTACGAAATAATCAGAAAAAACGACCAGTCAATCAATATTATTTTTATCAGCGGTTACACTGACGACATAATCTCTGCCGAAATGATTGAAAAAGAAAACTTAAATTTTCTTTCTAAGCCAATCGACATACAGCTTTTCATGGCTACAGTTGAAAAACTTATCACCAAAAATGAGATAGCATGAGTTTTTAAATGCCCCCCTTTTTCACTTGCTATAGCCGCATATGTATGTTAGACAAAATCACTTTTTTTTAATGAATATGCGTTCATTTTTATAAGATTATTGATTGTGGGGAGAAACAAATGCTAGGGAAACGTACTTATTTAGAGGCAGTTGCCAAACTGGTAGTTTTTGGCGCAATATGCTTTGTTTTTGGTGGATGTGTTCAACCACATCCTTCAAAAACATCTGAGATGGACCCAGGTCAGCCGGCGATGAGCAGCAGTGAACAAGCTCTTCTTGAGATTCAATCAGGAGCTGAACTTGTAAATACCGACTGCAACAAATGTCACAACGCACAACCAGCAGACATCAATAGAAACGGTGCTAAGCACAAGACCGCTATTGGCTGCCTGGATTGCCACATTGAGCACTTGCCACTCGGCAAAGCAACAATCCCACAATGCTCAATGTGCCACGATGGTGCTGAGAATGAACATTTCAAACTCGTCAACTGCCTTGGCTGTCATCGAAACCCACATACCCCGCTTGATGTGACAGTTGATGATCTTCCCGATAATTCAAGTGCATGTAAAACATGCCATACAGACAAAGGCGAAGAGTTTGCCCAGTTTCCAAGCAAACACGCTGATAAAAACTGTACTCACTGCCACCCGACCAAACATAAAGTCATCAACAAATGTATGACCTGCCATGAGCCCCACGCCGCCTTCATGGTTTACGAAGACTGCTTACGCTGCCATCAGCCGCACAGTCCTCTTAACATTAAATATGCCGATGACACACCAAACAAATTTTGTGGTGCCTGTCACACAGAACTCTTCACCATGCTTAGCGCGAGCAAGGCAAAACACGGTGAACTTGCCTGCGTATTCTGCCATAAAACACAACACCCGACGGTACCAAACTGTGCTGCCTGCCATGGTAACCCGCATGACAACACAATTTTGAATCCGTTTAATGATGATTGCTTAAAGTGTCACCGCAATCCACATGATTTAATATATTAATCTGTTCACAGATTTAACATTCATATAAACTGCGAGAGAGTAAAAAATGACAAACAAAAGACAAATTTTCTCAGGATTGGCTTTGATTATCTTTTCACTGATCATCTTCTGTGGACTTGCCCAGGCTAAAAACGGCAAAGTACACCTCACTGACAAAATTAAATCTGTTCCACCTCAGTCAGGGCTTTATGCACAGAATATACAACCTCTTCAACTTCAACAATGTGCCCAGTGTCACATCGGAGTATTCAATTTACTCAAGACTCAAGGGCAAAGGCATCAGAAAGACTGTACCTTCTGCCATGAAGTGTATCACACCTATGCACCGGGTAAAGTTGAGTATCAGGATGCAATTCCAAAATGCAAGGATTGTCATGGAACTCCTCATGGAGACCTTGAGTTTGTTCAAGACTGTAGTAAATGCCATTCAAATGCCCATAGCCCGATTAATCTTCCAGACATAACAGGTGATATCTGCTTTAACTGTCACGCCAATCCTCCAAAAGAGTTAGAAGATTTTCCGAGCAAACATACGTCTCTTGCTTGTACCGAATGCCATACAACACACGGTTTCATTCCAAACTGTACAGACTGTCATAGTGAAAAAGGCGGCGAGGTTTTCCATGTCGATGGTGCAGTTCAAAATCCGCTGTGTATGACTTGCCATGCCGGACCACACAAGCCTATGATTATTTCGTATAGTGATTCCACCCCCCAGGAACAGTGTGGAACCTGCCATAAAAACCCGAGTCACGCTGAAGTCTTTAAGGTTATTAGAGCAGCTAACTCTAAACACAATACTGAAGTGACTTGTGCAGGTTGTCATGATCAGCATGGCAAGATCCCAGACTGTTCAGCATGCCACGATCAGGAAGGCCATCGCGCTGGACTGGCAACAGCAGACTGTCTCCGATGTCATAGTAACCCACATGCCCCGATGAACATCAGTTTTGCAATCACAGAGCCTCAAAAAGTTTGTGGCGGTTGTCATACAGATGTTTATAATGAGTTAGTCAACAACAAGACCCGTCATACAAACCAGACCTGTGCCTTCTGCCACCCCGTTCATGGACAGATCCCGACATGTCAGAAATGCCACGGCGTACCCCATGGTGAAGCGATGCTTCAGCAGTTTGGTGGTAACTGCGGCGGTTGTCATGGCATTGCTCACAACGTTCAGGGCCGCATGAAAGAAGATAAAGAAGGAAGCCTTACTGAAGAAGGCCGCAAAGGAGTTCTTACAACCGTAAAGTAATCTGAAGTATTAATATAGCTTTGAGGTTCAAGGATCTCAAAAAAAAGGTATCAGTTTTCTGATACCTTTTTTTTTGCTTGTCGCTCGCTATCCAAACCGCTACCATGTCACTATGAAAATCAACTCGCTATCTGCTTTTCTCGATTCAAGACCTGAACCCATGCTGGTGTGCAATTCGGACAATGAAATTGTACATTTTAATGGCTCTTTTCAAGGCGTATATCAATCAATTTGCCAGCATCCTCCCATCGTTGGTCAAAATCTATTTTCTGCGCTCCCACCACACATTAAAACTCGCTGGTTGCATTGCGCCGAAAGCGCCCAAGGCGGCAACTATTCACAAGAAGATTTTCTTCACCATTACGATGACCTTGTTGTCAAATATACGTTAACTTTTAGCCCGTTAACAAGTGCGAAGTTCCTGGGATGGACTGTAATTTTCCATAATATCACACCATTTCATGATGAACTGACTAAAACAACCAAAGCCTTAAATCTTCTTGAAGAGCAGTTAATTGTCGAAACAAATCATATAGAGGCAAATGTGCTTCTTGCCAAAGAGATATCGGAACGTAAACAGGCTGAAGAAAATCTGCTTGAGAGCAAAGAAAGACTCACTCAAATTATTCATGGCAACTCTATCCCAACTTTTGTTATTGACCAAAACCACCAGATAACCCACTGGAACAAGGCCCTAGAGAAGCTAACCGGTATTTCGGGCTCTGAAGCAGTAGGAACCACCAATCAATGGAAGGCGTTTTATACTCGAAAGCGTCCGACAATGGCCGACCTGATCCTTGACCAGGCCCCAGAACAAAGCATCCACCAACTCTATACTGACAAATATATTCCTTCTTCACTGCTTGATGACTCGTATGAAGTCGAAGATTTTTTCGAACTTGCCGGCAATCCTCGCTGGTTATTTTTTACTGCAGCCCCTTTACGCAACCGCGCCGGTGAAATTATTGGTGCCGTTGAGACACTGCAAGACATCACTGCCAGAAAAGCAATGGAAAAGGAGATTCTTACCTACCAGCAAATTCTTGAGAAGAAAGTAGAGGACCGCACTGAACAGCTCAAAAAGACTTACGAGCAGTTATTGCACGCTGAAAAGCTCAGTGCGGTCGGCAAGCTTGCAGCGTCAATCGCTCACGAGTTCGGCAACCCTATCATTGGCATAAGGAATTTTTTAAAGGGATTAAAACTAACCTGCAATCTTGATCAAACGGACTCAGAGCTTTTAGATCTTGCCATTCAAGAGTGTCACCGCGTGAAAGATCTTATCAGCAACCTGCAAAACTTCAACCGCCCGACATCCGGAACCGTTGCTCCCATGGATCTCCATCAGGCGATAAATGATATGCTTGTTTTCTCAAAAAAGAATTTCAAAGAAAACAACATAACAGTGCAAAAGCGTTTTAGGCGTAATCTTCCCCGCCTCAATGCCGTGCAGGATCAAATCAAACAGGTCATACTTAACTGCCTTAATAATGCCCAGGAATCCATCGGTGACGGGGGCGGCACAATTTACCTGACCACCGAAAAAAAAGGCGGCAACATCCTTTTACATATAAAAGATACGGGAAAAGGTATTAAGGAAAATGACCTGGTGTATATATTTGAGCCTTTTTTCTCGACAAAACCAGCCGTTGAGGGCACCGGACTCGGTCTTTCGGTGAGCTATGGTATTATGAAAAAGCACCAGGGGAAAATTGAAGTTACAGATAATTCGCCTAAAGGGACAACATTTACCTTAACTCTGCCTGTGGCAGGGCACGGAGAAATAAAATAATCGTAGATGTTGTGTGTGGTAGAAAAAGGTATAGACATCCCTAAAACTAACAGCAACATTCGAATGACGAATACTCGAATTACAAACATTCGAACAGAATTGATATCATAAAGTAGGCATGCTATGAAGAATTACTCTATCCTAAAATCCATATTCATATCACTAATTTTGCTCTTTTGTTCTTCTTGCAAACGGCCGCCGCTGCCCCCGCCAATTTTGCTTTTCGATCAGGGACATGGACAGCAGTTTCTTATCGAAAATAATGGCCCGCTCGACTTATCGATTTTTGCCGGTATGTTTCGCGACCAAAATTTTGAGATTCGCACATCAACAGGACCGTTCACAAAAGAGACCCTGGCCAACGTATCAACTGTCATTATTTCCGGCCCTTTTAAACCTATTACAGTTCCAGAAATTGTTGCCCTTCAAGAATTTTTAAACGAAGGCGGCCAATTAAGCATTATGCTCCACATCGGCTCGCCAGCTGCTCAGCTCCTCAGTAGTTTGGGTGTTGCTATTTCAAATGGAGTAATTCAGGAACAGAAGAACCTGCTTGCGGATGCCCCGCCTACGGATTTCATCGTTAAGGAGTTGGCCAGCAGCCATCCGCTGACCAAGGAACTTACTGAGGTTAAATTTTACGGGGCATGGGCCTTGAACACTCAGCTTGAGGCAAATGTCATTGCCAAGACCTCGCCAACCGCCTGGATTGACCTGAACGATAACGGCACGCTTGAAACAAATGACGCTGTTCAGCCTTTTAGCGTCATTATTACTGGACAGCTGGGTCACGGACATTTTATAGTTTTCGCCGATGACGCCATCTTCCAGAACAGCTTCATCACCGAGCAGAATAAAGTCCTGGCCGCCAACCTGGCAGCCTGGCTAAAACAGGGCAGTTATTATTAGGGGTTAGGGGTTAAGGGTCAAGGGTTAGGGGTCTTTCACCCTTCACCCTTTACCCTTTACCTCTAACCCTTAATTTCCCTCAACGTGAACAGTCAAAATAGTTTCGTATTTAGTCCCGTCTAAAATACCGTTTTGAACATCATCCACAGCAAAATGGAAGGTGTACTGGCCTGGAGCCAGGGCCTTTTTATCCGATGAACGAAACAGTTCGTAATCCCTGAGATTTAATAAATCCGTTTGATACATTGGGGTCATTTTATCAGTCCAGGTTCGGATTGAAGTCATCCATAATCTCTTATCGTCTGGAGTCTCATACCAAAACCAATAATCCGCGGGATAACGGAGCCCAAATGAATGCAATTGAACCATCAGCGAAAGGACTGCGTTGGTACTTACTGAAACTTCTTCATTCACTCCGGTACTTGTCAAGCTTAAAAAGGGCTCTCTCTTTTCAGCTGAAACCATTGCCCGCCTGGGCCACAGAAAAAATGCCAGAGATTTGGGATAGTTTCTTTCTTGAATTGTTTTAAAATTAAACACATACGCATAATACAAATTTATCTGAGTTTCATCATTGGTCCAATAATCAGCAGTTGATTTAACATTTTGGATACCTTGAGTCCCAAGCCATTCAGCATTGTCATCTGCTGCTGGGTTGACTATTTCTCGATAATCAGCAACCGTCGGAATTACCCAGTCATCATAGACGCCATCGTACCCCTGACACTCAAAAGATCTGGGCTGTGCATTAAACTTGCTGATCAGTTTTAAAGTTTCTCGCCAACTGACCTTTTCAAAACAGTTGGCATCTGTTAGCCAATAAACCCCGGTAACCATGTCCATGCTGGTGCCATCGTCATTGGCATGAAAGCGTGGCGCCGGCGGCCAGTGGATCTTATTGTGTAAATCAGGCGACAACAAAAGGATGTGCGCTTCTTGAGTTTCGACTCCCGCAGCAATATGCGCTTCTCGCCTTGGATACTCGACCATTGGCTGGGCGAAACGTACCGGCAACAAACTTAAAGCGGCCATCTTGCTCTGCGCCATCATGCTTCCCTCATCCATACTGACAGCAAAAGCCTTTTGGGGCATAGACATAGCCGTTGTTGAAGACCAGTAGGCTGAACGTAACCCCCTGAACAGGGGGCCATTAAGTGCCGGATAATCAAATGATTGGTCAATCAAACTCCAGAGTTCCGTTGCATTAGGCACAACCCAATCGTCGTAAACATTCTGATAGCCTTGACAGTTCACAGACTGAGGCTCACTATTCAAAGAGTTCACGGCGGCATATATTGCCTCCCAGGCAAGATTTTCAAAACAACCAGCATCCTTAAACCACATAAGCCCAGTTTTGCTATCAGTGATTGTACCGTCACTATTATCACTGAAACGGGCAGTAAGAGGAGCAGCAGCATTCTCTATCGCAATCTCTCCGGCCTTGCCAACAGAGTTCAAGTTCGCAAATTTCTCAAAAAGCGCTTGATCATAAACACGTGCTGGCAGCAAAAATGTCTTGGCAAGTTTATTTCTGATTACAATATCGCCATTTGCAAGGTCAACAACCCAGGCATTCTGGATATTCCGATGCTCTGTTGCCGACCAGTACTTGTCTGCTTGCACATCTGAAATTCCACCTAACTGCAGAAAATTGCTATTGGATAGTTCCTCAGCATTGATAAGACTTGCCAGTTGACCTACCTGTGGGACAAACCAGTCAGTATACGATCCTGTATAATCCTGACAGGCGACTTGGCCTTTGTTTATATTTTTCACAGTTACATGGGAAGAAGGCCATGATATCGCCCCGAAACACTCTCCATCCCTCAACCACATCAACCCCGTCAATCTATCTGAAACAGTTCCCTCTTCATTAACTATAAAACGAGGATCAGGCCATTGAGCACCGCGTTGCAACTCCCCATCCTGACGAGAACCCAAGAAATCAATCTTGGCACCAAGGGTATTAAATGTAGAAATCTGGCCTGTTCGAGGCAATCGATGGGGCAGCAACAACTCTACAGCTGAAACAGCCTCAGGCAGCAGGAAAAAACCCAGAGTAAAACCAATGAAACTGATCCATAAGTTCTTAAGAAATAAAGCCGAAGAAAAAAAACTAAACAGTTTATTAACCTTTAGTATCATCATCTGTACCAGTCGGAAGCTCTTCTTCCGTTTCAGAGTAAGACATACTCTCTTCCAAGATTGACTCTTTATGATCATCACTTTCAACAAAAACCCCATCAGCAAAATCACCAGTTAAGCGCTGCCCGTCAGGAGTTGTCAGCACCCCATTCCCGTTATATTTACCGTCCTTAAACATCCCACGATATTTTCTACCATCGAGAAACGACAAAAGGCCTTGACCATTAAAATCTCCATTTTCAAATTGACCTCTATACTCAGACCCGTCAACTTTAGTTAAAATTCCCTGACCGCTAAACTCACCATCTTTAAACGTTCCCTCATACCGAGAACCATCAGCAAAAGTGAGAGTTCCGTCACCATCGAACTTATTTTTCACAAAACGGCCAATGTAAAGTTGACCGTCAGGATAGGTGAGTTTACCGGAACCATCAAACTCCCCCTTATTAAACTGACCTTCATATTTTGAGCCATCAACTTTTACAAGTATCCCCTCGCCATGAAAGAGACTGAACTGAAACTCCCCTTCATATCGGCTTCCGTCTGCACCGACACGCACCCCTTGCCCCCGGGAGAAACTACCGTTCCGCCAATCACCTTCATAATACGAACCATCTACAGATCGCATAACACCATGACCATTTGGTTTCCCATCATAAAACTTGCCTTCATAACGAGAACCATCGGCAAAAATCTTCACTCCGGTCCCCATTGAAATACCCTTCAGAAACGTTCCTTCAAGCGTTGTGCCGTCGGCAAAAATCACAACACCCTTGCCACTGGGCATATTGTCTTTAAAGTGACCAATATATTTATCTTTTGAAGGAAACTGCATCATTCCCGTCCCAGTACGGCAATCACCCTGGAGGCATTCACCGATAAGCGGTTCATTTGCAGCGTATGTCATAGGTGTTACGAGCAACACCGAGATAGTTACCCCCAATAAACAAAATACGTGCCTTTCGCAGATTGTTTTCTTGTAAAAAACACAAGAAAACAGTCTGTAAGACACTAAACTAATTACTTGTATAAATTTCATAGCCATCAATTTATGAAGAAGGAAATAAATCAGATTTTACCAATCCCATTTTCGCCAGACGGTAGGTCAAGGCTGTATGTAGACAGCCAAAACCATATTTGATACTGCGCTGCAAATTAATGGAGGAGGCCTCTGGAAAATATTTGGTCGGGCAACTGACTTCTGCAATTGTATAGTCGGCCCAGCATATCTGGGTCAGCATCTGATTATCAAAAACAAAGTCATCGGAGTTAGGTGATAAATCGATTCTTTCCAACAACTCCCTTGAAAAAGCACGATAGCCGGTATGGTACTCTGAAAGTTTTGCGCCAATCATTATGTTCTCAGCTAAGGTCAAGAAACGATTCGCCACATATTTCCATATTGGCATCCCGCCCTGCAAAGCGTGTCCGCCAAGAATCCTGGAGCCAAGAACGCAGTGATACAAGCCATTGCCAATCATCGAGGCCATGGCCGGAATAAGTAGAGGCGTATACTGGTAATCAGGGTGAACCATTATTATGATGTCAGCACCCTCTTCCATCGCCAACCGATAACATGATTTTTGATTGGCACCGTACCCCTTGTTCTTGG
>JADGBM010000053.1 GCA_015231515.1 Desulfobulbaceae bacterium | reverse complement strand
AGTTCAATATACCTGTGGACTTCGAGCAGATAACGTTCGTCCTGAACCAGGCATGATTTAAAGCGTCCTTCCCACAATGTTCCGCTCCGGTTATATTCGAAATTAAAATACTAGACAGGATTAATTTCACTCTGACCCTATTTACATTTACTACTGTTGTACGATCTTGGCCGATCATGGCAAAAAGTCTAAACATCCCATCTCGTGAATTAAGCGTAATGGAGTTACGTGCCGAGTTCAGGGGGCACCGTCCTTAATTATTGACACCAACTGATTATCAAAGTAATTAACGGCAATGGTACACATAGCAAGAGTGGTTGTTCCCAACACGCCACATCATTTAACCCCGCGCGGCAATCACTTGTGAGAGTTAAACTTAACATAGCACTACTATGCGAATAATGATTGTGGGTGCGGGCCTTGTGGGCTACTCACTCTGCTCAAAATTTTCTTTGGAAGGTCATCAGGTTACTCTGATCGACAATGACGCAGAGAAACTCAAAGATATTGACAAAGAACTCAATATCATGACAGTTCATGGCAGCGGCGCATCAGCACGCATATTGGCAGAGGCCGGCATTGCCACTGCCGACCTTTTTATTGCTGTCACCAACAGTGATGAAGTCAATCTCGTGGCCTGTATCATGTCACGACAGTACAATGTCAAGCGGCGTATTGCCAGGGTCTATAACGAAGATTACCTGACACCCGGCATATCGCTGAACGAAGAATCCCTTGGCATTGACCTGCTTATCAGCCCCAAGTGGGCCATTTCCGATGAAATAATCAAACGCGTCCATGCCTCAGCAGCCTTCGATACCGTTGATTTTGCCCATGGTGAGATTAAGCTGCTTGGCTATGTCATCCCTACAGACAACCCGTTTATAGGCAAATCCCTGATAGAGATGGGTAAGCCCGATGAGAACCACCCCTTCGTTATTACAGCCATCATTCGTGATGGCAAAACAATTATTCCTCGTGGCGTAGACAGAATTGCAGCCGGCGATAAACTCTACATGATGATGCGTACCAGTGATGTTGCCAAGGTTGAGCACCTTTTCCGGTTCATTCGCCATGAACCAAACCAGATATTTATTATTGGCGGGGGAGACACAGGCTACCTCCTGGCCCGGCAACTCGAAGTACTCGATCTCAAAGTAAAACTCATCGAACCAAATCTAGAGCGTTGCAAATACTTATCTGAAAATCTGGCAAAAACTATTGTGCTCAACTGTGATGGCCTTGACGCCCAAAACCTTCTGGAAGAAGGGGTCGACCTCGCCGACCTGGTAATTTCTGTAACAGAATCCGACACAACAAATATTCTCTCCAGCCTTTTGGCGAAACATCACGGCGCCAAACGCTGCATTACCAAGATTGACAGAAATGACTTTATTCCGCTGTTAGGAAAACTCGGGATAGATGTCGCTTTGAGTCCACTACAGGTTGTGGCGGATATGATTTTACGTTACGTTCGCCGTGGTTCAATTGTTTCTATCGCCACAATATTAAATTCTGACGCTGAGGTGATGGAGGCCACTGTGCCAAATAATAAGTCCATCTCAAATCGTGCTCTTAAAAATTGCTCTTGGCCTCTTAATTCTGTTGTCGGAGCTGTCGTACGGAATGCTTCGGCCTTCATTCCGTCAGGCGACACAATAATTCTTCCGGGCGACAATCTGGTTATTTTCTTTACTCAAAAAGCCGCCAAGGCCGTTGAAGAACGGTTTTCCTCTACCGAAACCAACTAGACTGACACCACCATGCGAATCGGCGGCGTTCTCAATTTACTCGGTAAACTGACCATCATCCTTTCTTTGATGCTGCTTACCCCAATTCCATTCAGCCTGTATTATAACGATGGGATGGTCAACACCTTTTTGATCAGTTCCCTCCTGGGCTTGAGTATCGGCTCAGTTTTTATTGCGGTTTTTCTGCCCGAAAAAGATCTGGGCTATAAGGATGGTTTTGCCATTGTTGCCCTGAGTTGGATCGGGCTCGCCCTGCTTGGGGCGCTGCCCTATGTACTGAACGGCAATATTCCCTCCTTTGTCGATGCCCTCTTTGAGTCAATGTCAGGCTTTACGACAACTGGATCAACAATCCTCTCCGACATCGAGGTCCTCCCCAAAAGCCTGCTGTTCTGGCGCAGCATGACCCACTGGTTGGGCGGCATGGGTATTATTCTCCTTACCCTGGCAATCTTGCCTCTTCTAGGAATTGGCGGAATGCAGCTTTTTCAGGCCGAAGTGCCCGGACCGACAAAGGACAAACTGGCACCGCGTATTCATGATACTGCCCGAATTCTCTGGAGTGTCTATCTTTTGATGACTGTCGTCGAAACAGTCTTACTCATGGCTGGCGGAGTCGATTTTTTTAATGCCCTCACCCACTCTTTTTCAACCCTGGCGACTGGAGGGTTTTCTAACTTTAACGACTCGCTTGGTCATTACAACTCAAGTTATATTCAATACGTCGTCATCATTTTCATGTTCCTGGCCGGAGTCAATTTCTCCCTTCATTTCATGGCGCTACGCGGCAAGCTGAATGCCTACTGGAAAAGTGAAGAGTTTGTTTTCTACCTCATCATCATCTTGTTCGCAACCCTGTCAATTTTTGCTGTCAGAGCAGTGAACGACACCAGCCTCAATATGGCCATGAACTTTCGGGATGTGCTTTTTCAGGTCGTTTCAATTATCACAACGACAGGTTTCGGTACCGCTGACTTTAATCTTTGGCCACCATTTTGCCAAACTCTTCTCGTCACCTTAATGTTCGTTGGTGGTTGTGCTGGTTCAACAGGTGGCGGCATCAAAGTTGTTCGCCTCCTCCTGTTTTTTAAATATGCACGCTTACAGCTTCACAAGTTAATTCATCCCCGCCAGATCGAGACCATCAAACTGGGCAAAGTAAAAGTACCTCAGGAGGTCATGATCGCAATTCTTGGTTTTTTTGCTATCTACCTGGTCGTCTTTGTTGTGGCCTCTCTTCTTATCACCATGCTTGGCGTCGACATTGTCACCGGCCTTACCTCAGTAATTGCCACACTCAATAATATCGGCCCAGGACTCAACCTTGTAGGCCCAACCCAGAATTTTGGTCACCTTCCTGCTCCAGCTAAACTCATTCTTATTTTTTGTATGCTTGCTGGTCGCCTAGAGCTGTATACAATTGCCATCCTATTCTCTCCCAGTTACTGGCGAATGACCCGTAAGCCCATTTTACGGTGGAAGGCAAATAATTAAGCCCGCTCTGAACCCTCTTTTACCTCTTCACAACCCACAAACCCTTGAGGGTACTTATACCCACAAGGGTATTTTTATCTAAAAAAACCCCTATTTTCCGCTTGACATTTACAAACGAGTGTTTCATTTTGTAGCACAATTTCGCCGCCAGCCATGCTCGACAGCTTCTACTACCAGAATCTGCCCCTCATGACCGACGACGATGACTCTGTAGGTTTTGCTACGAAGTCATTTTCGCGGGCATACAGCCCCTCAAAAACACAGTAACATAAATGCAGTGCTTTTTCAGAAAAGTTCGATACCAATGAGGTTCCGTCATTCAAACTCATTAGTCTGGTGTTGTACTATATTTTGATTTTGTATATTTGAATTAATACCTGCATCACAGTGTATACGGTACGCTGTAATACTGATGCTTCAATAAAAAGGGAATTGATCTCGATGGATACTTTTTTTCTTTCTTTGGCTCTGATATTGTTCGGAACAACGGTTTCTGTCCTCTTTAACCGCCAGTTCATTTTCATGAAGGCTGCCACTATTTTGGCAATCACTTTAGGCTCTGCGGTTGGCTTAACCAGTGTCTTTTCATTCCTGTACCAAACTGAGACCGTTCAGATTGTTTCCTGGCCATGGCTCCACATTTTCACCCTGTCGTTTAAGATGGACAGCGTCGCAGCTTTTTTCTTAGTTCCTATCTTCATTATTTCGCCTTTAGCAGCATTCTACAGCTTTCACTACCTGGAAAACACCGCTGAGTCTGTTAAATCTGCCGTTAATTATCTTTTTTATGCTGTGCTGGTTGTTTCAATGGCGTTAGTTGCCTGTTCAAATAATATTCCCACCTTTGCACTGTCCTGGGAGATCATGTCCCTCTCCTCTTTTTTTCTGGTTATCTATGACTACAAATCCAAACCAACCAGAAAAGCAGGATATATGTATTTCATCTTCGCCCAGTTGGGCGCAATGTTTATTTTTGCAGCCTTTGCCCTTGTCTATACCCACTCTGGCAGTTTTGCCTTTGAGGCCTTCAGTCAGATCCCCGAAGAGATAAAGCTCATCGTTTTTATTTTAGCCTTTATTGGTTTTGGCTCAAAAGCAGGTATTTTCCCCCTCCACATCTGGCTGCCCCATGCTCACCCGGCTGCCCCAAGCCATATTTCGGCTGTAATGTCGGGAGTTATGATCAAAATGGGAATATACGGAATTATCCGGACATATGCCCTGCTCGGCACCCCATCACTGGCCTTTGGTCAAATAGTTTTAGTCACAGGCATGGTAACCGGCGTACTTGGCGTAGTCTACGCACTGGGCAAACAGGATATGAAAAAGCTCCTGGCCTACAGTAGTGTTGAAAACATCGGCATTATTCTTATTGGTCTTGGTATCGGTATGATGGGTGTTGCTGTAGAAAAACCTGCTATGGCCTTCTTTGGTTTTGCCGGAGCCTTTATGCATGTTTTCAATCACTCCATTTTCAAAACTTTGCTCTTCATGGGCGCCGGAGCTGTGCTTCACAAAACTCATACGCGCTCAATCAATCATTTAGGCGGTTTAATCAAGAGGATGCCAACCACAGGTAAAACCTTTCTGGTTGGTTCAATTGCAATTTCAGGATTACCCCCATTCAGTGGTTTCATAGGCGAATTCCTGATCTATTACGGTGCTTTTCAAGGCGTTCACCTAACCAAGGAAAATTTTATTTTATCCGTGCTTGCTATTGTTTCTCTAGCTGTCATTGGTGGCTTCGCCACTGCTTGCTTCACCAAAGTTATGGGTCTTGGCTTTCTGGGCGAACCACGAACAGAAGCCGCAGCAAAGGCCACCGAAGCAGGACTTAGCATGCGTTTAACCATGATTGTATTAGCCTTAGCCTGCCTTCTAATTGGGGTGCTGCCCGAACCGTTTGTTCGTCTCTCTTTTATGGGCATACGCGACCTGAAGATTGCTGGGGATTTTTCTCCCGAGATCTTTGTCGTGTTAATTAATAACATTGCAAAAGGTGCAATCCTCTTTATTGCAATATTTGTGGTGATAAGTTTATTGAGAAAAATGCTGTATATGAAAAAAGAGATTGGAGCAGGACCAACATGGGGTTGCGGTTTCACAAAGCCAACAGTACGGATGCAGTACACTGGAACATCATACGCTGCTTCAATGATTGATTTCTACCGACCTTTTGTCCCACTTATATCGAAATACACCGGCATCAATAAGATTTTCCCCGGCAAAACAACATACGAGACTCAAGTTACAGATATTGCTGAACTGTATATACAAAGTTGGATCACAAAGCCACTCTACAGACTTCTGCAAAAGTTGAGGTGGATTCAACACGGAAATATTCAGCTGTATATCGGCTATATAATTTTGACAATTGTGGCGTTGCTACTATTTCTGTAAAGCAAAGGACGAATTCTGACCCACTCTCCGTCACAAATCATTTTGAGGACATAATGGAATCATTACTTTTGTATATCACCGCATTGTTGGTAGCTCCTTTTTTCCCAGCAGTCATTTTAAAAACAAAGGCTTTTTTTGCTGGCAAACAAGGCCCCCCAATGTTGGTAAAATACTACAATCTCATTAAGCTGTTCCGCAAAGGCTCAGTTTACAGCACCAGTTCATCCTTTGTCTTTAAACTTGGGCCAACGGTCAGTTTCTGTAGCGCTCTCATGGTGCTTCTGTTCTTTCCAATTGCCGGAATGCCTCCTGTCTTCAGCTTTCACGGCGATGTCATTATCCTTTTTTACCTGATGGGCCTAGGGCGCTTTTTTACTATTCTAGCGGCACTGGATACAGCCTCACCTTTTGAAGGAATGGGTGCTGCACGTGAGGCGTATTTCTCAACCCTGGCAGAAGCAACTCTCTTTGTTGTACTCATTCTTTTTTATCGAATTAATGGATCACTAAGCTTTGTAGAATTTTTCACAGGCCCTCAGGCTATAAACATGCTCGGCAACCATGGTGCCTTGCTGCTGTTGGTCGTTGTTGCCCTCTTCATTGTTCTCTTAACGGAAAACTCTCGAGTTCCCGTTGATGACCCCGCCACCCATCTTGAATTAACCATGATTCATGAAGTTATGATTCTTGACCATAGCGGACCAGACCTTGCCCTTATCGAATGGGGTTCTTTTTTGAAACTGTTTTTCTACTCCTCATTTATTACCTGCCTTATTCTGCCATTTAAAACAGGGTCTGTTTTCCTCAACGGCGTCATCTTCCTAGTAATATTGTCTCTTATTTATGTAGCAATCGGAATCACCGAATCAATTATTGCGCGTTTTAAAATGAACCTGGTGCCTAAGTTTATTCTAACCTCTTTTGCTCTGGTCTTTTTTGCCGCCATTCTGACAATGGAGTACGTAAAATGATAAATTTAGCTGATGCGTTATTAGCATTTGTTCTGTTGTCTGTTCTTTTGTCTCTAAGTTCCAACCGCATGATGGGACTTGTGAATATTATGACTCTTCAGGGAATTGTGGTTTCACTAGTCCCTTTGTTTCTTGAACATCACCAGGATATTGAAACCAGCAGTCTGCTCATGCTGCAGATCATGCTACTGGTAAAAGGCATGCTTATTCCAGGCATGCTCTATATGGCAATTAAAAAAGTTTCAATGCGGCGAGAAGTCGAACCTATTATTGGCTATCACGCCTCGCTGTTTGCCGGACTGGTAATGATCATCGCCTCAGCATTTATAACCGATCGTCTCCACCTCAATCTTCCCGGCAATCACGCATTACTGATGATCACCGCAATAACTACCTTAGCTGCAGGCCTTTTTTTGATGATGGCCAGAAGAAAAGCGATTACCCAGGTTATCGGTTACCTAATGATGGAGAATGGTATCTATCTCATTGGCACAGCACTGGCGAAAGAGACCCACACCATGTATGTGGTTGAATTTGGCGTGCTGCTCGATTTACTGGTTGGCATTATGGTAATGGGTATCGTCATTAACAATATAAGTCGAACATTCGACGATGTTGATACCTCACACCTCGCACAATTAAAGGATTGATCATGTTAGAACTCGTATTTCTCATACCCATATTCACAGGAATAATGGCAGCTTTCCTTCCAGCTAAGCTCGGACGGGGTATTTTGGTCATTTCTGCACTGCTACATCTGCAGATGACCGTACTTGGATGGATGCAGATAGCAAAACCTAGCATGGATAAGTACTTCAGCGCCACTCCGGAAGGCCTCCTGGTGCTTTTGGTAACATCAGTGGTTTTTCTGCTTATCTCTATCTATTCCGTTGGTTACATGCAGGAATCAGAAACACCAAAAGAACCCCTTTTTCTTGGTTGTATGCTGTTTTTCCTGGCGACAATGTCAATGGTCGCCTTATCCGATCATATTATAGTGTTATGGGTTGCCGTAGAAGCAACCACCCTGGTAAGCGCCCCTCTTATCTTCTTGCACAGAACCAAAGAGGCTTTGGAAGCAACGTGGAAATATGTTCTCATCTGTTCTGTGGGCATTGCTCTCGCCTTACTTGGTTCATTTTTCATAACCTTATCCATGGATCTTGGCGGGGTTCACGTTCCGCTGCGTTTTTCTTCACTCATTGAGGTTGCAGCGCAGCTCGATCCCATCTGGCTTAAAGCAGGATTTATCTTTATTGTGATCGGTTATGGCACCAAGATGGGTCTTGCCCCGATGCATACCTGGCTTCCAGATGCTCACAGTGAGGCTCCAAGCCCAGCTTCAGCTCTGCTTTCAGGTGCTTTATTAAACTGTGCTTTCCTGGGTATCTATAAAGCCCACAGCCTTCTTTATGCCGCTAATCTTGGCAGCTACTCAAGTAATATTCTTATTATTTTTGGCCTTATTTCCATGGTTATTGCCGCAATTTTCATTGTTAACCAGACTGGCTATAAACGAATGCTGGCCTATTCAAGTATTGAAAATATGGGCATTATAGCCTTCGGCATCGGTATCGGCGGCATCGCCACCTACGGCGCCTTTCTGCACCTCATTCACCATTCACTTATTAAGTCATCCCTCTTCTTGTCCACCGGCAACATCCTATTGGGTTACGGCTCTAAACTTATAAACAAGACTGGCAATATGGCACGACTGCTACCCAAGACCTTTATTGCCTATTTTGCCGGGTTTGCGGGAATTTCCGGATTTCCTCCATTTGGTATTTTCATAAGTGAACTGCTTATTATTTTCGGGGCTTTCAAAAGTGGTCGGCACGTCAGTATTATTATTTTTATCCTCTGCCTTGCGGTTATTTTTGCCGGTGGGGCCCGCATAGTTATGAGAATGTCATTTAAAGAGCATGACGGTGAGATTCTTGTCAAAGAAAAGATGCTGCGGCTCTTTCCATCCTACGCACTTCTGCTAACCTCTGGCGTTCTGTGCATTTGGATGCCCGACAGTCTATATCAAACAATTATCAGTGCAATTTCAACAATCGGAGGCGGAATCAATGGCTAACCTCCTGCAAATAAACAACGGTGAAACCGTTCAGCGCAGTCTAATCCCTCATTTAGCCTTTGCAGATTTCAGGTCAGAACTTCTAACCTTTGCTAATAACGGCGGCCAAGTTGTGCAGTTTTTTGGCTATGAAGATGACGGTGTTCTCAAATTCCTGGCTGTGCTGCGTAATGAAGCACTCTTTGTAGTTGGTTGCGATGAGCCAGAGAGTTATCAGTCGCTCACTACAGAAACCGAAAAATTCCATATGTTTGAGCGAGAGATCGCTGAACAGTACGGTGTAAAGCCAGAAGGCCATCCCTGGCTGCGGATGGTTCGTTATCATGAGAATTATCGCGGCAAGGAAGATGTTTTTGGTAATGACTATAAAAAAGAGGATATTCCGGGTAATTACGAATACTTTCCCGTTGAGGGAGATGTTATCCATGAGGTTGCTGTTGGTCCTGTGCACGCCGGAATAATCGAACCTGGTCATTTCCGCTTTCAGTGCATTGGCGAAACCGTACTCCACCTTGAGATTCAACTCGGATACCAGCATCGAGGTATCGAAAAATTACTACCCTCTGTACCAAGTGTACGACGGCCAATCGTTATTGAAGGTATTGCTGGAGACACAGCCATTGGCCACAGCCTCTGTTTCAGTCAGGCGGTTGAGTCCCTTGCCTCGATTAAGGTTGATGAGGGTGCCAAAACCATCAGAGTTATTGCTCTGGAGTTGGAACGTATAGCAAACCATGTTGGCGACCTTGGCGCTTTAAGCGGCGATGTCGCCTTTAACCCTCCAGCTGCATTTTTTGGCAGGCTACGAGGCGAGTTCCTCAACCTGCTTCTAACTCTTTGCGGCAACCGCTTCGGCAAGAGCCTTGTGCGCCCCGGAGGCGTTACACAAGTCATGGGTGAGGAGCAAAAAAAGATAATCAGAGATAAAATTAGAGAGACCAGACCGGAACTGGAACATGTCTGTGATCTGCTCTTTTCAGAGCCAACCGTACGAGCCCGTTTTGAAACTACCGGCACAGTTCCCTATGAACAGGCTGAGAAACTAGGCCTGGTAGGTTATGCGGGCAGGGCTTCCGGCCTTGCATATGATGCGCGTGTCGCCTTCCCGACTGAATGTTATGCCGATTTGACTGCCAATACTAATGAAAAGGCGGTCGGAGATGTGTTTTGCCGGGCCAATGTTCGCCGGGAAGAGATAATGCACTCTCTGGATCTCATCGAAAAGTTAGTTCAAAAAGATGGCGAAACTGCCAACGACCCAACATTCGACTACAAACTTGCCCCTTCGTCCTTTGTCGTTTCAGTGAATGAAGGTTGGCGAGGAGAGATTTCCCACTGCATCTTAACAGACCAAGACGGCGCAATTACGCGCTATAAAGTAAAAGATCCGTCGTTTCATAATTGGACGGGCTTAGCAATGTCTTTGCGCAACGAGGGTATTTCAGACTTTCCTCTTTGCAACAAAAGCTTCAATTTATCCTACTGCGGTTTCGACCTATAGAACCAGATGAAAAGTTACATAAAGAGAATATAACTATGCTAAAAGTACTTAAAAATAGACTCGAACAAGGCAACAGGACATCTAAGTATCCTAAAGTGCCAATTAATCTCTATAACCGATATAGAGGCCTACCACAGATTAATCCTGATTGTGATTCCGCCACTATTAAGGCTTGCGCCACTGCCTGTCCGCAAGAAGCAATAGACGCGTCAAGCTGCAAAATCGACCTCGGCAAATGCGTATTCTGCGGCCAGTGCGAAACACAATCAAAGGGCGAGTTTGTAAAATTTACTCAGAACTTTGAAATGGGTGTAGCCAATAAAAACGATCTCCTCACCGGCGGGTCACTTCCGGCCCTGGCAGAGCATTCCAAAAAACATTTCAAGAAACTCTTTGGCCGTTCACTTCAGTTGCGTCAAATATCAGCAGCTGGCTGTAATGCCTGTGAAGCCGATACAAACGTTCTCAATACCCCGTTTTTTGATCTGTCTCGTTTTGGAATACAATTTGTCGCCTCCCCGCGCCACGCTGATGGCATCCATGTTACCGGACCAATTTCAAGAAATATGCATGCAGCAACCATAACAACTTTTGAGGCTGTTCCAAGCCCCAAGGTTGTTATTGCCAGTGGATCATGCGCGATTTCCGGCGGCCCGTTTTATGGAAGCGATGATATTATTGGCGACCTCAACAGTATTATTCCCGTGGATCTTTATATCCCAGGATGTCCGCCTCACCCAATAACCACACTGCATGCTTTATTGAAGTACTTCAAATAGCAAATTAAGAGAAAATACTGCCTATTTTCCTTTCCCTGTCTAAAAGAATGCACTGGCGAGTTGTAAAAAACGAGAAATAACATTATACGAAATACTGGTATTTTTGGGATTATCTTCAACGCTTTTTTTCTAGGTAAACATACTGAGCGTAAATATTTTTATTCATTTTTATAGAGGAGAGAGCATGATTTTTAAATTTTTTCCGTTTTTGTTGTGGTTCAAAGACTACGGGGTCGGTAAGTTTAAGACCGACTTCCTTGCCGGTCTCACCGTTGCCCTGGTCCTGATTCCCCAATCAATGGCCTATGCACAGCTTGCAGGCTTACCAGCTTATTATGGTCTGTATGCCGCTTTTCTACCACCAATGATTGCTTCACTTTTTGGTTCCAGCAGGCAGTTGGCAACCGGCCCGGTTGCGGTTGTGTCTCTGATGTCAGCCGCCTCTCTTGAGCCTCTTGCTACAGCCGGATCGCCTGAATTTATCGCCTACTCTATTGTTTTGGCTCTGGTAGTTGGTATCTTCCAGTTTTCACTTGGTGTTCTGCGCCTGGGTCTGGTTGTTAATTTTCTCTCCCATCCTGTTGTCAATGGCTTTACAAATGCCGCAGCGATTATCATCGCTTCATCTCAGTTTTCCAAATTCTTCGGGGTCTATGTTGACAAAGCTCCACATCATTACGAGACCATGGTGAGAGTCGCTCAGGCTGCCATGGATTACACCCACATACCTACCTTGATATATGGCGTCGTCGCTGTAACCATCATGGTAATTCTGAAAAAAATTAACCCGCGCATCCCCAACGTCCTCGTTGCTGTCGCAATTACCACCGTTGTTTCTTATTTCACAGGTTTCAATAATGACGCTAAAGTTCCTGTGCAAACCATTCAGGTCCCTGGCATCGAACAGACAATTGAAAAGTTCAACCACTATGTTACAGAAATTAACACATTAGGTGAAGAACGCGCCGCCTTAGGAAAACAAGTTGATGAAGTGGCAAAAGAACAAAAAGGGCATGGTGCAGGTGCATCCCTTGAACTTATCAAAATGAAGAGTGAAGTTGCCATGCTCACCGCCAGAATGGATCAAGCTAAACATGAGGCACATCTTGTTCGCTCAGATTTGCGACTGCTTAAATTTGAAGCCGTTAAAGATGGCGACTCGTACACCTTCTACCCCAAAAATAATATTCCGGCTGGAATAAACACTGATGGTGAAACCTGGAGAATTAAAGTCGGCAACTCACCTTTAAAAGTAGACAATATCATGATGATGGGCGGTGGCGCAGTCGTAGGTCAAATCCCTGAAGGCCTGCCATCCTTTACAGTCCCCCAACTATCAGTTAAGAGTTTTTCAAAACTCTTTCCAACCGCTATTATCATTTCACTTTTAGGTTTCATGGAGGCAATTGCAATTGCCAAAGCCATGGCTGCCAAAACAGGTCAGAAGCTTGACCCGAATCAGGAGTTGATCGGCCAGGGTCTTGCCAATATTTTTGGATCAATAGGCAGCAGTTACTCGGTATCAGGCTCTTTTTCACGCTCTGCCGTAAACCTCCAGGCTGGTGCTGTTTCCGGTGTTTCTTCCGTTGTCACCTCGGCAATGGTTGTTATAACACTGCTTTTTTTCACTCCTCTGCTGTATCACCTGCCCCAGGCAGTTCTGGCCGCTGTTATCATGATGGCCGTCATCGGCCTAGTTAATATTAAGGGTTTTGCGCACGCCTGGCACGCCCAGTGGTATGACGGTGCCATTTCAATATTCAGCTTCCTGGTTACCCTCTATTTTGCCCCGCACCTTGATAAAGGCATTATGGTAGGCGTAGCGCTTTCCATGGGTGTATTCCTCTATAAATCAATGCGACCAGTAGTGGCAAGCCTCTCAATGAACGAAGACAAAGTCCTCACCAGTTCAGAACACTACAGGTTAAAAGGCTGTCGTCATATCTCCGTTGTCCGTTTCGATGGAGCACTCTTTTTTGCCAATGCCTCATATCTTGACGAACAAGTTGCTAAGTTCCGAACAGAACAACCAGATCTCCGGTATATTCTTCTTGATGCCAGAGGGATTAATGATATGGATGCTTCTGGGGAGGAGGCACTCTCACTTGTATATGATCGCCTTAACAGCGCTAAAATTGGTTTTGCCATGTGCGGCATAAAGGGCCAGGTCATGGCGGTTATGGAGCGAACCCATCTAATTGATAAAATTGGCCGTGAAAATATCTATGCAGGGACCAAAGATGCTGTCACATCAATCACCGACAAGGTTCACCTAAATACTGATCTCCCAGCACAAGGCTGCAAGGCCTGTCCGCTGACCAAATATATCCCAGCGTCTGCCTAATGTAGATGCCGGATTAATTCCTGGGACGACCAGGTAAAAACTTTCGTTGCCTACACCATTTGTGAGGTGACTGATATATGCTTTCTGGAGAAATTTTTATTATGGACGAATATAAAACAAAAATGATGGGTGAGATATCATCTATTTTACTGTCAACTGACGGTACTGATTTCAGCGATGGCGCCGTGCAGGAAGCCATGTTCTTTGCTCAGGCCTGTGGGGCACAATTAAAAATTCTGTATGTCATTAAGATCGATCAAGATCAAGAACACGGAGCTCGTGCTCTGGCCGTCGTGGAAACAGAAAAAATCGCACCATATCTTGACAGCTTACGAGAAATGGCCTCATCCATGGAAATTGATTACGAAATTATTCTTAAAGAATCCTTTCAAATTGAAAAAACCATTGTTGATGAAGCGGTTGCCCAGAAAAGCGATGTCATTATTATGGGACGCCGTGGCAAAAAAGGACTGCTTACCAAGTTGTTTGTCGGCAGTGTAACCGCAAAAGTAATTGGCTTCGCACCACCTAAAGTGCTTGTTGTGCCGAAGGAGGTCACCATTTCAGGCCAGAGCCTCCTCATTGCGCTGGATGGCTCCCCACACTCTGAGGCAGCAGCCAGTGAAGCCATCAGCATGTGCTCTCAGTGCCCAGCTATTAGCAAAGTCGTGGCTCTTTCTGTTGCTGAGTCCGATGCCCAACTCAGCGAAGCAGAAACCCTTGTTAACGATTTCAAAAAGAACCTATTGGCAAAAAAAGATTCTGTCCAGGTAGTGACTATTACTGAAACTGGAACACCAGACGCAGCAATTATCGACCAGGCCAAAGCCCATAATGTAGATCTCGTTGTCATGGGCGGTTATGGCCGAACTGGTGTCAAAAAACTGCTTATGGGGAGTGTTACCGAAAAGGTTGTTGATTCGGCGCATTGTGGTATTCTTGTTGTCAATATTCAGGAATAATTTTTAAATTGCCACTGAAGTAGAAAAATCAAGTTCTATCATAAAAAAAGGGGAACCCTATCAGTTCCCCTTTTTTTATATACTGTGAAACGATTAGCGCTAACGATCTACTTTTTTCTCGTCTTGCCATACGCCTCTTTCATGGTTTTGGCCATTAACTCAATATCAACTGGTTTTTCCAGGTAAGCAAATGCGCCAAGTTCCATACACATCTTTTTGTCAGATTCTGATCCTTGTCCAGTAAGGATTATCACTTCTGTTTCTGGATTTTTTGCTTTCGTTTGCCTAAGAACTTCCATACCATCAACTCCCGGCATTTTTAAATCGAGGACCATTACCTCAGGTTGTTCATCGTTGATAATATCTAAAGCCTCTTGCCCATCGTAGACAATGTGGGAACCCAACTCCCTGGCTTGTAATCGTTCAGAAAGGACCTGAACAAATTCACTCTCATCATCAACCAGTAACACTTTTGAAGGCATTTCAAAATCAACCTGACGATAAATATCAGCACGGTGATATTTATCACCGACCTTTGTCGTCACACTTTCCACACCAGGGTACCCAATCACCAGAGACTTTAAGTCATCCTCAAGTTTGGACAGTAATAACACCTGCCTGTTAATCGTAAGGACAACATTTCCCTGGCTCACGTTAACATCCACATCGTGACCAGCATTGATTAAGGCTTTTTCAACTTCTGCCCGCACCGCAAAGTCCTCAGCAGCCGTTTGAGAGGTGGTTGTTCGTTTCAGAGCTTCTTTTTCAAGATTTTCTAAAATCAACTCGACAGTCTGGTCGATATCGGTTTTCTCCATGGGAACCACAATATCGTAAAGAGACGCATCCCAGGCATCTTTACCGTAAAGATATTGAGTCCAGCGAAATGCACACTCATCACTTTTCAGGAGAATTTTACCGACAGTATCCGGGGTCATCTGTTCTTTCTCTGCGGCATTTTTTTGGCGAAAATCACTGTCGGCAATAATTAAAACTCGCAAGGCATGCGTAACTTCTTTTGGAATAAGCTGGCCAAGGTAGCCTGAAAATATACATTTATCACAACTGATAAGCTGTTCTGCGACAACACTTTTTAGTAAAGCAACCACTCTCTCTTTTTCTCTGGTAAACCTATTAAAGACCGAAGGTTTTCCAAAAACTGCTCTCTGAAGCTGCTCCTTAGTTAACGGACTGTTTAAAGCCACTTTTTCAATAATTTTAGTATCGTCAATTACCGAAAACCCCGTTTTTGATTTGAGAGCAGCAATAACATCTTCTGCCTTGGTGTGGGCCCCGTTAAAAATTGAGATTATAGCCATGTAAAACTCCTTATGATCTTTGAATTTTGAAAAATAATCTCGCCCAGCCGTTCGTTGAGACGTAAGGCACTAACCAAGTAAAACAGATATATGAGACCAAATTCCAGAGGCTCTTGTCAACCAAAAAGCTGTCACCAAAAAAGCTCCTAACTGCCTAGAAGATAAGTTTTTTTGACAATTTCCAGCCAACAGGAGTCGTTTATCAGCTGCTAATCGGCATCCCCATAATTGGCCAAATTACAGCAACTGCAACCCAGGTAACAATCATCAATAAAATACTTGCCGGTATCCCATACATGTCTCGATGATCTTTTTACCAGCCTTTTGAGGTCATTATTTTCATCAGTTCACTTGTATGCTTTTTCTCTATAAGTTCCCGCCGTTTATTTTGTGCCACAATAATTTTATTAACCAGCACATCAAAATCAACCGGCTTTTCGATAAAGTCTGAAGCACCCCGTTTCATAGCTTCTATGCCGCTTTCAAGGGTCCCATGACCGGTAAGGATGATGATCTGCATATTGGGGCGTCTCTCTCGTATCACCTTCAGTGCCTCCATACCGTCCATGCCTGGCATCGATAAATCCATAACAATCGCGTCATACGATTTGTGGGAAAGCAAATCCAAGGCATCCTGACCTGAATAGACAGCTTCAACATGAAAACCTTTTACCTCAAGACGCTGAGAGAGTACTTCAACAAAATCCTTCTCATCATCAACCAATAAAATACTGGTATCAGCATCAAGTATTGCCATCTGAGTTCCTCCTGTCTTCTTCCACATCATTCTGTAGAGATTCAGCTGCATCCTGCAAAGAGCCGATCAACACTTCAATATCAACTGGTTTCCGCAAGAACGCTGACACCCCAAGCTGACCAATCTCATCTTCCTCCTTGTCGGTACCGTGGCCGGTCTGAATTATGACCCTGACCTTTTGATCGTCTTCCCTGATTTTTCTCAACACTTCCATACCGTCCATGCCCGGCATTTTCAGATCCAAAACAATTATATCGACCTTATTTACTCCAAGAAACTGTAACGCTTCCTCCCCATCAAATGCCGTGCTAACCTCGTACCCCCGCAAAGATAGGCGCTCAGACAATGTTGAGATGAAATCCTTTTCATCGTCAACCAATAAAATCTCTATATTCTCCACAACCTTTCTCCTGTTGACCAGATATTCAAAACATATAAAAAATATATATTGGCAAATACTTGGATAATTTCAAACAGCTGGGCTTTCCGCCGAATAATCCACGGTCAGTTCAACCTCTTTCTGGCTGGCATACCGGCCCAGAAGTTTCAACTCTTCAGCCAGCAGGTCATTAAGACTAAATGTTGTTCTTCCACATTACACTCCTTTCAGTGCTGTGCGATGCTCTATTGCCCTGCTGATAAGCTCGACGAGATAAACAAGCTTGAACGGCTTCATGACATAGTTAAAAGCCCCTCTCGCCAAGGCTTCATGCCGATACTCCGCGCCATGCCCGGATAAAACAATTACCTCCAAAGCGGAATCGATCTTTTTCATTTTTTCCATAACCTCAAGTCCAGACATATCTGGCAGGCTCAAGTCCATCATAACAACCTGCGGGGCCTCATGAGCCATCATTGAAATAGCCTGTTCACCCGTCTCCGCCAGGCAAACATCAAAACCACGCAGTTGCAGACGTTCACCAAGTGTTGCGGAAAAACTCGTCTCGTCGTCAACCAGCATTATTTTAACCATTGCCATTCTCCGCCACTTCATCCTGATCAAGTGTCAGCGGCAACTCAACAGTGAAAGTTGTCCCTTCGTCAAGCTTACTATCAACGTGAATTTCCCCACCGAGCTCCTTTACAAGTCCATAGGTAATTGACAGACCCAGGCCTGTACCTTTTCCTGTTTCTTTGGTTGTGAAAAAAGGTTCAAAAATTTTATTGAGTACCTTTGGAGGCATCCCCGCCCCATTATCATCAATAATTATTTTAACCTTACTTTCTTCTGTCAAAACAGTAGATATATCAATCTGCCCCCTTTCCTTGCCCTCAAGAGCATCAATGGCATTATTGATAATGTTGAGCACAATCTGCTGTAGTTTTCCGCGATCGCTCTGAATTGGTGGCAGTTCTTTTTGAAGGTGCCGACCTATTTTGATCTTCCGGTGTTCCGCTTCCATTTCAAGAAAGCCGATGGTCTCACTGACCAGGTTATTAATCTCGACTTTTTCCGCTGATATATCCATTCTTCTGGCAAAACCTAACAACCGATGGGTAATAACTGTGCCACGATCGACAGAGCTTTTAATACCGTTAATTTGCTCAACCAATTTTTCTTTATTTTCAAAATCACCTGTCATTTCGAAAATATCCAGCATCAGGCCTGCTTTTTGGCCAATGGTTGCAAGAGGGTTATTGATTTCATGGGCAACCCCGGCCGCAAGCCTTCCGATCGATGCCAGTTTATTCGAATGCTCAGCTTTACCCAAGATATCGTCCCGTCTCTGGTCCGCCTCGCGTACCCGGGTGCCAACAAAGTTCACCGTCCGTACTATAACCAGCAAAACAACGGTTGAAAAAAGGACAAAAACAACTATCAGCTGAGTCCTGAAACGTGAAAACGTTTTAGTAAAAATTGGTGATTCCTGAGCCATTACCAAAATCCACGGCGTTCCCTCAACAAAGGCAAGTGCCTCAGCCATCCTTTTTGAAACTCGATCCTTTTTTTGGACAAAACTGATCTGACTTCCAGGGTCAATTGGCGGCAGATCGTATTCATCCATTATTGAACCAAAGTATCGAGATGAAAGCTGAAGGTGCCCTTCATGACTTACCAGAAATACATCATCGGTCTCTTCTGCACTGATTGCGTTGTCGATGTACGTTTTCAAGCTGTCTGCATCAATAGTGGCACGCAGTATCCAAGATTTACCCTGGGCCGATGTGTTTTTCTTAATTGCTATTATAAAGTGGGGCTCTTTTCTGTAACCCAAGTAGACAGAGCTGATATATACGTTGTCCTGCCTGGCCACAGTAAAACTTGGATCTTCACTATAATCCTTGCCTCCAAGACTGTAAGGCCCTGCATACGATCTCTGTATTCCATCATTATCAATAACTCCCAAATCGACAAAATCTTTGTACTGGCTCTGCATCCGGACAAAAAGCTGTTCTAAAGAAACCTGATCTGAAAGTAATTCATAAGGGTGATCCAACATGATAAAAGCCATCACCGATATAAGTTCGTCAATTGAGACTTCAACCCTTTTTTTCGTGCTGGCGATATTCAGCATCAAATTGTTGCGGGACTTGCTCTCAAGCAAATCAAGATACTGGTAATAAGTAACCACAGAAATAAGCCCCATAGGAGCAATTGAAAGCGTGATAAACATTAAAAGCAGGGTAGTCCTGAAGCGCAGGTATCTGGCTCTAGAGGTTAGAGATTCCGTCTCCAGGATGAGGTATTTGCTGATTGTCTCGAAAAACTTTACAAATGGATTCATCTTCTAGTGTCCTGTTAAATAATACTCCAACTAGTATGATACGCAAAAACCAGCAATGAAATCACGTAAATTCTTAGATATTCCTATTTTAGAGGTTTACGTGCGTAAAACTTAAAGAGAACAGAAAACACATGTGGGTCTTTTTTGAGTCTACTCAGCATACTCCCTGGCAATTGCTATAAACTCATCTTCCGTATCCAAAAAGGCATCAACAACATCTGGATCAAAATGAGTGCCTTTACCTTATTTGAAAAGGGCGAAAGTGTGTAGCGAAGCTCGCGCCCATGACGCTCAAGGTCAAATTCAAAGGTTGAGTTTGACTCCAGGCATTTTAAGACCAACTCTTTTGCGTTATCAGGAAGTAGCTCGGCAGCTGAAGATACGTCCGCACCGCAAGCCCCAGCACGGTACTGGCAAAGGCCCCAGCCGACAGTTCACTGACAGAGCCATTGCCCCAGAACCAGATGTGAAAAAACAAAAGAAAAAATGCTGCCAACCCTGCCCAAGGCGCAAAGGCAAACATGGAATGATGGTTAAGAGGTCGGCCTATTTTTTTGAGGAACTGTTTGAGGGAGTAGGTGTAAAACAGCTCGCAATAGGAGTAGGTGATTTCTAATCGGCGTGTCGTCTGATTAAAGCAGGTACAGGCGCAAAAACGTTGCAAGCCTTCACCAATCAGCGCTTGGGCAAGCTGCTCCGAGTTAGTAATAAAGGCGGGGGGCTCTTTTTTGACAGTATTTTTTAAGCGCCCTGCAACACTGATGACTACAACCAACGACTCGATGATCTGGTTTTTTTTTCGAGACGACAGTTGGCCCTGTTTCTTGCTTGCAGGGCTGGAGACAGTTTCTCAAATGACTCCGCTAATTGAAGTAACGGCTGTTGGATTGTTTTTGGCATTTTTTAGTTTTTTGGTAATACATCATAAATAGCAGTTTTGCGAAACATTTGAAGAAGGCAAGAGCAACAATTATGAATTATTCATTGCATTGCTTGCATGAGCCATCAAGAAACTCTACTTCAAAATACATCTGTAATTGTTTTTTTAGCTCTGGCAAATTGTTCTGGGACTCATTTATTTTGAAGCATTTAGTGCAGAATTGAATTTTCGTCTTTCCTGGCTCAAA
Source organism: Desulfobulbaceae bacterium (assembly GCA_015231515.1). Lineage (NCBI taxonomy): Bacteria > Pseudomonadati > Thermodesulfobacteriota > Desulfobulbia > Desulfobulbales > Desulfobulbaceae > Desulfobulbaceae bacterium. The sequence continues at coordinate 160 of JADGBM010000053.1, read as the reverse complement.
AACCTCCTGAAAACTCCTCAGCATCTCTTCTTGTTTCTTTCGGCACAGGTAAAGTAAGTATACTCGGCGGATACTCAAGTGCTGTCGCTTTGGCTGTTGTAGCTTTGATTATTGGTGCGGAATCGATATTGCGCTTCTTTCAACCCTTAGAAATTCATTT
>JADGBM010000052.1 GCA_015231515.1 Desulfobulbaceae bacterium | reverse complement strand
ATTTTCTAGCAGTTGACTACCGTGGATATGGTAACAGTGGCGGAACACCCAGCGCTTCATCAATGATGCTGGATGCCCGGGCAATTTTTCAGTACGTTCAGCAATGGCTTACCAGTGAGAACAGGAGCGGAGCACTTTTCGTAATGGGGCGATCCCTGGGAAGTGCCAGTGCCCTGGAGATCGCTTACTCCTTCGAGAAAGAGATCAGCGGCCTTATCCTTGAAAGCGCTTTTGCGCAAACTCTTCCACTGCTCCTGGCACTTGATGTGGATATCCAGAAACTAGGCATATCTGAAATGGATGGTTTTAAAAACGTCCAAAAGATTGAGCTGATCACCAAACCTGTTTTTATTCTGCATGCCCAGAGGGACACTCTGTTGCCGCTGGTGAACGCCGAAATCCTGCACAGCAAATGTGCAGCCCGCAGTAAAGAGTTGTCCATTGTGCCCGGCGCTGATCACAACACCATTATCAATGTCGCAGGCGACCTGTACTTTGCTGTTCTCAAACAATTCACAAATAAAATCCTTAAAGTCCGCACGCACAAACCACGATCAAAAACCAAATAACCTTTGCATCTTTTCAGACAGCAAACAGGGGGAAATAACCTCAACAAAGCCCCCAAACCGGTTCTTTTGGCACAGTATTGGCCTCTGAATCCTTGCGACACCGCCCCGCCAACACCTCCATAACATACTAGAATTACAGCATTTTCCATGGAGTAGTTATCACATGGCATAGTTCATGCTCATGATAACCACAACTGCGGCCAAAGCCCGTAGATAAATGAAATGACAAAAGGGAGCCTACTATGAAAATTCTTATCGGATGTTTTTCAACTGCCAGAACCGCTCTTACATGCATTCAAGCTCTCTCAATGGGGATTTTTCTCGCTACCATCCTTACAATTGATATGGCCAGTCGCCTTCCTGGTTTCATGTTCACCCGTCTTACCAGATAAGCCTTTCATCAGAATACTAAAACAGTAATGCCAATCCCATTGGATTAGTTTTTTGTGGGACTACTGTCACGTTTCTGCCAACATCAAACAGCACGAAGCGACTTCGTTTCCTCGATCTTTATTAAAGCAGAGTCACATGTGAGTTAGTTTAGGTCTCCACAAAATCCCCCTAAATCCCCCTTTGAAAAGGGGGATTTAGGGGGATTTTTAATCTTGTGTTCAAATGGAAATTACTGTCCAGTTATAACCGCCAGAACACAGGTAAATCCATTCTTACGGATTCCATTTCCTGTTTTTCGGAATACAGGGCTTTCCCCAACCATTATTTCTTGGCATTTATCTTCCTAACCTGCTAAAATAAATACATATTTCAGAATCAATAGGTGCTGGCGCACAATTTGCTAGCTTGAGTAAGGCAATAATCGCTCAATGAATCCAAAACGATTAACGGCAGACAACACGGCCACCTCAAACAACTGAGTCATAAACATATGCCCTACGACAACCTGAAAGTCCTGGAGTGGCTTTCTCTCATCTATGAGGACCTCGACATTGACACAGTTGAGCACCGTTTCGTAGACTTGGTTGAAGACGTTTTCTCCTTCGACAGGATTGCTCTCTTTTTTGTTAAACATCACCGGGGTGTTCTCTGCGGAAAGCTGAGCAAAGGTTTTGAAGAAGGTGTAATTAAGCGACTTGAAATCCCGATTTCCGAAAACTTCATCTTTACAAGCCCGTTGATTACCGGGATCCCTCTCTGGAACCAAATAGCCGACAATGACCCTTTCATTAAAGATCTTGGCCTCACCTCCTTCGCCGTTGTGCCTATTATCAACAAAAAACGAATATCCTGCTGGGAAATAACCAACTGCAAGGAACACAGCTGCCCGGCCTACGGCAATAAGTGGGTACGCTGCTGGCTTGTTTCCGGCACAAAATGCGGTTCCAGTCATGAGCTGACCATCGAAGAAAAACAACGGAAATGTGATCTGTGTCCGGTACACAAAACCCAAAATGCCGAGTGTGTCGAAGGAGTTCTTCTGGTGGACAATTCGGCATCACAAACACCAATCGGTGATGATGTAGTGATGATGCTCTCAATGATTGGTCATACCGTTGGTGCCGCCATTGACAACTCCAAACGTTTTGAGAAAACTCTGCGCATCGCCATTAAAGATGACCTTACCGGCTTGTACAATCGGCGTTACTTTAACGAACGCCTGCTTGGTGAAATAGAGCGGGTACGACGTTATCCAGAAGAACCCGTTAGCCTTCTCCTGATCGATATTGATTTGTTTAAAAATGTTAACGACACCTTTGGCCACCAACGTGGTGACTCGGTTTTAATCTGGTTTTCACAATTTTTGCAAAAAACTCTTCGTAAAAGCGATATTTTAGCCCGCTACGGTGGTGAAGAATTTGGTATTATTTTGATCAACACCGAGCTTGTCGAGGCCTATGAAGTTGCTGAAGATATTCGCCGTGCTGTCAGGGCTGAGTCAGTTAACGGCACCGGCGGCATTGAAATTACTATCAGTATTGGTGTTGCAACCTTCTCCGAAAAATCACACACCTTTGAAGGTCTGATCTCTAAGGCTGATAAAGCCCTCTACTCTGCTAAGGCCCAAGGACGAAACAAAACCATTATTTTTGAATAATCCAGCCGGAAGCTCCTTTAGTTTTCATTTCACCTTTCACAGCCCACCTGCCCCTATCTTGTTGAGATTCTCCTGTCGTTATAGTATGTTATGTCAAATTTCAACATCTAACCTTGTGGGGTTAATACAATGCAGCCTGTGCGCATCGGTGTTCTTTCTGACACCCATTTATCAAAGCTTACCCCGGCGTTTGAACAACTTGTCGATCTCTGTTTTTCCAGTGTATCTATGATTTTTCATGCTGGTGACCTGACAGACCCCCATATCCTGAAGGCCTTTAAGAACAAAAAGGTCCATGCTGTGCATGGCAATATGTGCTCAACCGGCAGTCTACAGGCTCTGCCCCGCAAAAAAACTGTAACTGTCGGCAAATTCACCATAGGCCTTATCCACAACACAGGGTATGCTTATAATTTTGAAGATCAACTTTCCTTGGAATTTGACGAAGTAGACTGCATTATATATGGCCATACGCACACGCCAACCTGCCATAAAAGCGGCGGCATCCTGTATCTCAACCCGGGAAGTTTTCAAACAACCGGGCGCTTCGGCGCTCCAGGAACATTTGCTATTCTTGAGGCAGACACTGAGTTGAAAGCGACACTTTATGAGGTTCCGGCACTACGATGAAAACTCTCTGGGCCCCTTGGCGAATATCATATATCCTTGACCAGGAAAAAACTAAACAGGGCTGCATCTTTGACTTTGCCGCCGCTGTTTCCTCCAGCAAAAAGGATCTGCTGCTCTACCGTGACTCCACAGCCCAAGCCCTGCTCAACCGTTTTCCATACGCTAATGGGCACCTTTTAGTGGCCCCTAATCGTCATGTTGCCGATTTAACTGACCTTACGCCAGCTGAACACTCAGCCATCATGTCACTTATAACAAAAGGCTGCTCAATCCTGCGACAGCATTTAAAGCCGGATGGGTTCAACATCGGCCTCAACTTAGGAAAAACCGCTGGCGCCGGCATTGCTGAGCACCTGCATTTTCACATTGTTCCCCGCTGGGAGGACGATCACAATTTCATCACCGTTACAGCAGACATTCGAACAATACCCCAGCATATTGATGAGACTTTTGACCTGCTTTTTCCATCCTTTTCATCGATAGCACCGGCCGCCACATGAGTGAGAATCAAAAAAACCTTACCCCCATGCTCCAGCAATACATGGAGATCAAAAACCAGCACCAGGGTGCTATTCTGTTCTACAGGCTGGGAGATTTTTACGAGATGTTCTTTGACGATGCCATCAAAGCCTCAAAGATCCTGGGCATTACCCTTACCTCAAGAAACAGCAAGGCTGATACGGACAAAGTACCTCTCTGCGGAATCCCCTATCATTCATCAGCCTCCTACCTTGCCAAACTGGTCAGGGCAGGTCACAAGGTTGCTGTCTGTGAACAGGTCGAAGACCCAAAAGAGGCCAAAGGCATCGTCAAGCGTGAAGTTGTCCGCATCATCACCCCTGGCCTGGTTACTGACGAACAGCTTTTAGACGACAAGAACAATCTTTACATTGCCGCTGTGATTGGTCCACGAAAGAAAACGGACACTATCTGGGGAATCAGCATTCTAGATATTTCAACCGGTGAGTTTCTGGCTGGAGAGTTTTCGTCCTACGAGACAATCCTTGACGAACTTGCACGAATGACCCCGTCAGAGATCCTGCTGCCAGAAAAACAGCTTGAAGATGCCGAGGGGCTGATGGCCACTCTCAGCAAACAGATCGGTCAAATTCTTCCTGCTGTCTGCATAACTTCAAGGGCTGATTATGACTTTCATAAAGATCGGGCCAAGGAACTTTTACTTGATCATTTTCGGGTGGCAAATCTGGCAGGTTTCGGCTGCGAGCAGATGAAAGAGGGCCTCTCCGCCGCAGGCGCCCTCTTTGCCTATATCAACGAGACCCAGAAGACAAACCTTTCACATATCAATAAACTCTCGCCCATCGACCTTAACGATGTCTTGATTATCGATGAATCTTCCCGGAGAAATCTTGAAATCACCCAGACCATAGCAGGCGGAACGCGGGAAGGTTCGCTCCTTGCTACGTTGGATTTCACCTGCACACCCATGGGTGCCCGGCTGCTCAAAAAAAGCCTGCTTTTTCCTATTCAGAACACAGAACGTATTATCGCCCGCCACGACACTGTAGAGGTTTTGCATAAGGAAGCCTCCCTGCGTTCTTCTCTGCGGGAACTCCTTTTAAAAGTATATGATATCGAACGACTCAACAGCCGTATCGTCCTGGGCAGTGCCAATGCCAGAGACCTCACCGCCCTCAAACACTCCCTCGGGCAACTTCCCCAACTGAAAGAACTGCTGTCCAGCGCACAGGGAACCATCCTGCAAACCATCCACGAATCAATGGACAGTTTAACAGATATCTGCGAACTCCTTGAGTCAAGTATCAATGAAGAGGCGCCCGTCACCCTGCGGGATGGCAAACTGATCAAAACCGGCTACAACGCCGAGCTTGATCAGATCAATATTCTTCTCAAAAACGGCAAGCAGTTAATACTCGACCTGGAAAATAAAGAAAAAGAGGCCTCCGGAATAGCCAAACTTAAGATCGGCTTCAATAAGGTCTTCGGCTATTATTTTGAAGTCAGCAAAATTCAACAGGTTAATGTGCCCGATTATTTTATTCGGAAACAGACATTGGTCAATGCCGAACGTTTTATCACGCCGGAACTAAAAGAGTTTGAAAACAAGGTCCTTGGCGCACAGGATAAAAGCCTGGAGCTTGAACATGCACTGTTCTGTCAGATACGCTCGCAGCTTGCCGAACAAAGTTCCCGCATTATGGAAACGGCCTCATTTCTGGCAGAACTTGATCTCTTTGCCTCACTGGCTGAAGCAGCAAGACGTTTGAAATATGTGCGCCCCGAAATCAACAGTGGTGATACCATCAGTATTAGCGATGGTCGTCATCCGGTTATCGAATGCGCCCTGCCAAATGGTAAATTTGTGCCAAATGATATCCACCTCGATCAAAGCGATAATGAGGTGCTTATCATCACCGGCCCTAACATGGCAGGTAAATCAACCATCTTACGACAAACTGCCCTCATTGTGCTCATGGCCCAGGTCGGCAGTTTTGTGCCGGCAACAAGTGCTGCCATCGGTGTTGTTGATCGTATTTTTACCCGTGTCGGGGCCATGGACAACCTGCGCCAGGGGCAGTCGACCTTCATGGTCGAGATGAATGAGACTGCCAATATTTTAAACAATGCCACGGAGAAAAGCCTGGTCATCCTTGATGAAATCGGCCGGGGCACAAGTACCTTTGACGGACTATCAATCGCCTGGGCGGTGACAGAAGAGTTGGTGAATAAAAACGGCACAGGCGTCAAAACTATATTTGCTACCCACTATCACGAGCTTACCGAGCTTTCCAAAACCAATAAACGGATCAAAAACTTCAATATTGGGGTACGAGAGTGGAATGATACGATAATTTTTCTCCACAAACTGCTGGCGGGCGGCACAAATCGGAGCTACGGCATTCAGGTTGCTGCCTTAGCCGGTGTACCACCTCATGTTATTGAAAGGGCTAATGAACTCTTACACAACATTGAAAAAGGCGAGTTTAACCAGTATGGTGAACCAAACATTGCCCAAAGCAAAAATGACAAAAAGAGTGGCAAGCCCAATCAGATGGCCCTGTTTGCAGCTGCCAACGACCCTGTACATATTAAGCTTGAAAACGCTGACCCAAATCAACTTACTCCCATGGAAGCATTAACCCTGGTGTATGAACTTAAGGCATTAAGTCGTGCCGATTAAACCAATTAACCTCTAATGAAAAAAAACCGTACCAATCTTTTTCTTTCAACACTTTTACTGCTGAGCCTCTTACTGCTTATTCCAGCCGTTGAGGGGCAAGCCTTAACGAAAGGTAAAATCACCGAAAAACGATACTCTCTCGCCAGAGCACTGCAAAACAAACTACTCTTTAGCCCCCAACATGCTGCTGATCGAAAAAACTGGCTGATCACAGCCAAAACCTTTAGCCAGGCCTACAAGACTGACCCGTATGATTCTCTGGCGCCCAGCAGCCTTTTAACTCTGGGTGATCTCTACTTTCAGATGTACAAGCGGTTCAACAAACAAGATGATCTGCATGAGGCTTTGGCCTATTACGACGATATTGTAACATTATTCCCTCAACACCGCTTTGCAGACGATGCTCTCTACAAAACTGCGAAAATATACGCCGTCGAACTTAAGGATCTTAAAAATGCCAGCCTGGTCTTTGCCCGATTAATTGCCATTTACCCAAAAGGAGACATGATCTCTAAGGCCGCCTCTGACTTAAAGGCCTTGAAACGACCACCAGTTTCAGACACAAAACAGCCCGAGCCCCTAATAAAACGGGCATCTTCACCACCTGAACAAAATACAGAACCCGCTACTATAGTAGGTACAAAGAAGAAATCTCTCTTATCAGAGGTGGTAACACTGCGCCATTGGTCAACTAAAAGCTACACTCGAGTTGTCATCGAAACCTCTGAGCCCATCATCTATACCGGTCATCTTCTCAAGCAGGAAGGTGACAAACCTCGCCGGCTTTACGTTAACCTCTCCGACAGCAAAATATCTAAAAAACTGCAGCAGCCCATTCCGATAAAAGACGGCCTTTTACAGCGCATTCGCAGTGCGCAGTTTTCACCGGATACTGTTCGTGTAGTTCTTGATACCCAAAGCCTCTCTGATTACAAAATTTTCCATCTGGAAGATCCGTATCGCATTGTTATTGACGTCAAAGGTGCGGAGCTCCCACCGCAGGCGCCACCTACCCAATTTGTATCCATTCCGAATAACACCCCCAGCCTCGCCCAGCAGCTTGGGCTTGGCATTAAGCGCGTTGTACTTGATCCAGGGCATGGCGGCAAAGACCCTGGAGCCGTCGGCATTGGGGGGTTACTTGAAAAAGATGTTGTTCTGAAGGTCGCAAAAAAAGTGGCGCGAAAAATTACCAAAGAACTTGGCATAGAGGTTGTGTTGACCAGAAAGCATGATGTGTTCCTGCGCTTAGAGGAAAGAACCGCTATTGCCAACACCGAACATGGCGATCTCTTTATCTCGATTCACGCTAACTCCGCCAAATCTCCTGAGGCCAAGGGCATTGAGACGTACTATCTTGATTTGGCAACCAATGAAGATGAGATGAAAATCGCAGCAAAAGAAAATGCTACCGCTGCACAAAAAATCAGTGACCTACAAAATATCCTCAGCAGTCTCATGAATAACAGCAAGAAAAACGAATCCGCCCAGCTTGCCAAAATGATCCAGTCAAACCTCTACAAGGGCTTAAACGACAAATTTAAGGACATCCGCAACCACGGCGTGAAAAAGGCCCCTTTCATTGTACTAATTGGCGCACAAATGCCATCAATACTTACCGAAATTGCCTTCATCAGTAATCCGCAAGAGGCAGAGCGCATGGTAACGGACCACTACCTCGAGGCAATTGCCGACAGTATCACCAGAGGCATTGTTGAGTATGCCGTAACCCTGAAAGTTGCCGGTCTTTGATCACTTGGTCACTTCTACACGACCTTCTTTCAAATCTTTTCCCTGAATGAAACGGTGGATGGATTCTGCCGCAACCTTACCTTGGAAAACAGCTTTAGCGGCAGTTTGAGGCCCAAGAACGGCGTCACCACCAGCGAAAATCCAAGGGACATTGGTCTGCATAGTGTCTTCGTCTACCTCAAAGGTATTCCAACGGCTTAAGTCCAACTTCGCCCCCTCAGCTGCAGTAAGATCGACATCCTGACTGATAGCAGGGATAATCGCATCCGCCTTGATCATAAAATTGGAATCCTCGATAACCACAGGACGGCATCGCCCAGAGGCATCACATTCGCCAAGACGCATACGTATACACTCAACCTCTTTAATTTTACCATTTTGGCCATGAATTTTAACAGGAGCGGCAAGAAACTCGATTTTCACACCTTCTTCCTCAAGATGATCAATCTCCGCCTTTGAGGCCGGCATCTCCTGCTTTGTACGGCGGTAAAGAATAAAAACCCGGTTTGAACCTGTGCGAAGGGCAGTACGTGCCACATCAATTGCTACATTTCCTCCGCCCACCACGACAACATCACTGCCAAGGTTTACTTCATTGCCCAAATTAACTTCACGAAGATAGTCAACACCATGGCGAACGCCTTCAAGGTCTTCCCCTTCAACTCCAAGTTTACGACTGGCGTGTGCTCCGGGGCTTAAAAATACGGCAGAAAAGCCATTGTCTTTGAGCTCCTGTAAAGACTTATCCTTGCCAATACAAACATCTGTAATAATCTCAACACCACAGTTTTTTAAGGCATCAAACTCAGCTTTGATAATATGTCGTGGCAGCCTGTAGGCGGGTATTCCTACCGCAAGCATACCGCCTAACACAGGAAGAGATTCAAATATAGAGCAATCGTAACCATGATGAGCAAGATAAAAAGCGGTTGTCATGCCAGCTGGGCCTGAGCCGACTATAGCGACTTTTTTGCCGTTGGGTAAGGCACAGGCACGCATCATATTCCTCGTGTTCATGACCATCCAATCAACTATGTAACGCTCAAGCATGCCAATGGCGACAGGATCACCTTTCTTGCCGCGAATACATGCCCCTTCGCATTGAAACTCATGCGGACAAACCCTTGAACAGACGGCAGGCATAGAACTGGTTTCGCGAATGACCCAATACGCTTCTTCCAACTTACCCTCTCGAAGAAGGCCAATAAACTTGGGAATATTATTGTGAATGGGACAACCTTCCTGACATTTTGGCTTTTTACATTGCAGACATCTGTCAGCTTCTTTATAGGCCGTCTTTTCATCAAAATTAAAGACAACCTCATCAAAATTTTTGATACGCAGGGCAGGGTCAAGTTCCTTAGGATGCTGGCGCGGTATCGCTAAACGTTCTTGTGGTTTCATTATTTTCCCCCTCAATAAATTACTTTAATCTCTGGACAAGAATGGCAATTTTTAATAGCCTATTAATATAATTAGTCGATTTTCAACAAGCCTCAAAAAGGCGGCTTGTTCTATAAACTTTAACGCATAACCAGATGGATTGCGGATGAAAGCTGAATATATAAATCCTTTTTTAAGCGCTACAAAAAACGTCTTGGAAACAATGTGCCAAACGCCGGTTACGGCCAACAAACCATATCTCAAAGAAAGTACATACTCTTTTGGCGATGTAAGCGGTATTGTCGGTATGGCATCTGATACAGTAACTGGCTGCATGGTTCTTAGTTTTACCGAGTCATGCATTCTGCAAATTGTCGCAAAAATGCTGTATGAAGATCCCAAGGACACAATTGACGAAGATATCATTGATGCAGTTGGCGAATTAACAAACATGATCTGCGGAGGCGCCAGAGCTCAACTCGCAAAGCTTAATTCAAAATTTGATTTAGCCACACCAACCATGATACGCGGAAAAGGTGTCGAGATTTCGTATTTTTCGGAAGCGCCAACCATTGTAATTCCATTTAGCACTCAAGATGGCGACTTTGTTGTTGAAGCCAATTTGGCGGTAAAATAACAAAGGCGGAGCTTGTGCTTAGAGGCTACAGGAGCTAATTGTCGCTTGGAGCTACTAACAAAAAGCCGCACCAGTTTATAAACTTGGCACGGCTTTTAACATTTACAAACAGCTGTGAGATGGGGGCTACAGTTAATTCGACTCCTTACTCACCTTTAGACGAGCAAGTGCTCTCTGCAACGAGGCTTCGGCCCTCGCACTGTTGAGGGATTCCTGTTGCCTGCTAGCCTCGGCAAGACGTTTTTCGGCACGTTCCTTAGCTCGCATAGCCCTATCAACATCAATGTCTCGGCCACGCTCTGCGGATTCTACCAAAAAAGTGATTTTGTTGTTTGAAACCTCACAAAAACCACCACTAACCATCAAGTATACAGTGCTTGAATCGGTTTTATAGGACATAGCACCAATCTTAATGGTACTCAGTAGTGGTGCGTGATTAGCGAGGACTCCAAAATCACCATCAATACCAGGAGCTGTAACAATATCAACTTGCTCGCTTACTACCGGTCCGGTAGGTGTTACGACTTCGAGCTGAATTTTCTCGGCCATGGGTCTTCCTTAGCTTTTAGCTTTAGCGGCTTTCTCAACGGCTTCTTCTATAGAACCAACCATATAAAAAGCGGTTTCAGGCAGGTCATCATGCTTACCGTCAAGAATCTCTTTAAAACTACGAACGGTATCGGCAACCTTAACATACTTACCTGCCATACCGGTAAAAACCTCGGCGACAGAAAATGGCTGCGACAGGAAGCGTTGTACTTTTCGTGCTCTTTCCACCAGAATCTGATCATCTTCGGAAAGCTCATCCATTCCAAGAATGGCAATAATATCGGCAAGATCTTTGTATTTCTGCAAAGATACCTGAACTCGGCGTGCAACTAAATAATGCTCTTCGCCAACAACATTCGGGTCAAGAATACGTGAGGTGGAGTCAAGCGGATCAACCGCAGGGTAAATACCAAGCTCAGCAATCTGTCGTGAAAGAACAACGGTACCATCCAGATGGGCAAAAGTAGTTGCAGGTGCTGGGTCAGTCAAGTCATCAGCAGGTACGTATACGCACTGAACAGCAGTAATTGATCCCTTGGTCGTTGAAGTGATTCGTTCCTGGAGCTCACCGAGATCGGTACCCAATGTCGGCTGGTAACCAACAGCTGACGGAATACGACCAAGAAGAGCTGATACCTCGGCACCGGCCTGGGTAAAACGGAAAATATTATCAACAAAGAACAGAACGTCCTGGCCTTCTTCATCACGAAAATACTCAGCTGCAGACAGTCCGGTGAGCGCAACACGTGAACGAGCCCCTGGAGGCTCAGTCATCTGCCCGTAAACAAGTGCTGCTTTAGGTAAAACACCAGACTCTTTCATTTCATGGTAGAGGTCATTTCCTTCACGGGTTCGTTCACCAACTCCGCAGAAAACCGAAATACCACCATGATGCATAGCGATGTTATTTACCATCTCCATCATGATAACAGTCTTGCCACATCCCGCACCACCAAACAATCCCATTTTACCACCACGTGGGAAAGGAACGAGAAGGTCGATTACCTTAATACCTGTCTCAAGAACATTAACTTCAGTGTCAAGTTCTGTAAAGGCAGGTGCAGGTTTAATAATCGGTGCCGTTGTCTTTGCGTCTATAGGGCCAAGACCATCAACAGGGCGTCCGACAACATTCATAATTCGCCCAAGAGTCGCTGGGCCAACAGGAATTCGAATCGAATCACCAGTGTCTTTTACCTTCTGTCCACGGGTAAGACCATCGGTCTGATCCATGGCAACGGTACGAACAACATTATCGCCAAGGTGCTGGGCAACCTCGCATACGAGGTTGTCAACCACATCATTAATTCCTGGGTTTGAAATTAACAGCGCATTGCCGATATTTGGCAAGTTATCTGCGTCAAACTCAACATCAACTACAGGTCCAATAACCTGTACTACTTTTCCTACTGCTAGTTCTGCACTCATTTGGCTCTCAGCCTCCTCAATACTATCCTGCATTGATTGATTATAAACTCTAGGCCACTATGACAGTGGTATCTTCAATCGTTAGAGTTTCGCTGCCTGTTATCCTTTTAACGCCTCAGCACCACCGACGATATCCATCAGTTCCGACGTTATACTTCCTTGACGAACTTTGTTATATACTAATGTAAGGTTGTGAATAATATCAGAACATGCCTTTGTAGCGTTATCCATTGCTGTCATTCGCGCCGCATGTTCTCCAGCGGATACCTCAAGCATTGTATGATATACCATTACATTAAGATAAAGTGGTTGTAAAACTTCCATAATCTGATCCGGACTGGGCTCATAAATATAATCCGAGACAGCATTTGTTGCCGTAGAATCATCAGATGCTACAGGGGCTATTGGAAGCAAAGATATGGTTTTTGGTTTCTGAGAAGCAACACTTTTAAACTCACCAAAAACCATCTGCACTAAATCGGCAGCGCCGGAAAGAAAATTGTCGGCAACGTCCTGAGCTATTTCACGGGCATTGAACATCTGAAAGGTACCCATAATGTCAACATACTTATTCCTTACAAGGCCCGTCTTACGAAGCTTTTGCGAAGCTTTCTTGCCGACACAGACAATGCTTACCTTCTTACCCTCAGCCGTATATGATTTAATCAACTTCTCAGCAGTCTTGATAATGTTGGTATTAAAACTACCGCACAGTCCGCGATCAGATGTGACTACCACCAATTCAACTGATTGTATGGCCCGGTCTTCCATAAGGGGAAACTGAGCAGAATCCATACCGGTAGACAAACTACCCATTGCCGCATTAAACTTACTGGCATAGGATCGAAAACTTTCCATCTTCTGCTGGGCACCGCGCAGCTTTGCTGCCGCGACCATGTTCATGGCGCTGGTAATTTGCGAGGTCTTTTTGACGCCGCCTATCTTTGTTTTTACGTCTTTTAAACTGGCCATTGCATTTTCCCTGGTTTAAAAATCGGTCTTAACTAAGGCCTTTAGCGCTTTTAAACTGCACAACGAATTTGGATATGACATCTTTCATCTGTGCATCAAGTGCACCATCAATTGCCTGTTTCTCGTTCAATGTTGCAAAGATGTCTGCAGCATTCGCTTCTATATGTGCGTACAAATCTTTCTCAAAGTCAGCAAGGCTGTCAACCGGTAAAGTGTCAAGGAAGCCCTTTGTGCCTGCAAAAAGAATAGTAACCTGTTTTTCCATGGATAATGGCTGGTACTGAGGCTGTTTAAGAATTTCAACAAGTCGCTCACCACGAGTTAGCTGAGCCTGAGTTGCAGCATCAAGGTCTGAACCAAACCCTGCAAAGGCAGCAAGTTCACGATACTGGGCAAGATCAAGACGAAGGGTACCGGCAACCTGTTTCATGGCCTTAACTTGGGCAGCACCACCAACTCGAGATACTGAAAGACCAACGTTAATTGCCGGACGAACACCCGCAAAAAACAGACTTGGCTCAAGATATACCTGTCCATCAGTAATAGAGATTACGTTTGTTGGAATATAGGCAGATACGTCACCCGCCTGGGTCTCGATGATCGGCAAAGCGGTTAGTGAGCCTGCACCGAGCTCATCATTAACCTTGCATGATCGCTCAAGAAGCCGTGAGTGATTGAAGAAAATATCTCCAGGAAACGCCTCTCGTCCCGGTGGACGTCGAAGAAGCAGTGAAAGCTGACGATAGGCTACTGCCTGCTTAGAAAGATCATCATAGATGATTAATGCGTGCTGGCCATTATCACGAAAATACTCCCCCATTGCACAACCAGCAAAGGCCGCCGTATACTGAAGTGGAGCAGGATCAGAGGCACAGGCTGCCACAACCGTTGTGTACTCCATGGCGCCATTTTTACGAAGCGCTTCAACTACTAGAGCAACAGTCGATTTTTTCTGGCCAATAGCAACATAGACACAATGCACATCGGTGTTTTTCTGAGCGATAATCGCATCAACGCATACAGCCGTTTTACCGATCTGCCTGTCCCCAATGACCAGCTCACGCTGACCACGTCCAACCGGTGTCATAGCGTCGATAGCTTTTGAACCGGTGTAGCAGGGCTCATGAACACTCTTTCTGGCGATAACACCGGGTGCCAACACCTCGATCTTACTGCTGTGTTTGGCATTAATCGGCCCCTGCCCGTCAATTGGATTACCAACGGCATCAACAACTCGACCTTCCATTTCAGGCCCAACTGGTACCTCGGCTATCTTGCCGGTTCGTTTGACAATATCGCCTTCTTTAATTCCTGAAACGTTACCGAGTACGGCACAACCGACGTTGTCTGCCTCAAGGTTCAGTGCCAGACCAAGTACTCCATTGGAGAACTCAAGCAGCTCCATGGCCATACAATTCTCAACACCATGAACACGTGCGATACCGTCACCAACTGAGATTACTGTACCAGTTTCACTCAGATCAACTTTTGATTCATAATCCTTGATCTGCGACTTAATAATTTGACTGATCTCTTCGGCTTTAATCTGCATTTTAATTATTCACTCCCTTGTATGGATTCTTTTAGCCCCTGAATCTGGCTTCTGATACTAGCGTCCAATACCAGATCGCCCACTTTGGCAATAATTCCACCGACGATAGCCGGGTCAACTTGTGTTTTCAATACAACAGTTTTACCTGTAATCTTTTCCATCGTTGCCTGAACCTTATCTTTCAGCGCTGAGCTGATCTCTGTTGCTGTAATAACTGATCCCTGGCAAATATTTCGTTTAGTATCAATCAAGGCTTGAAAAGCAGTGGCAATTTCAGGCAGAAACTCAGCCCTCTTTTTTTGTACGACAAGGGTGAGAAAATTTTTAACAACGCCAGTGGCGCCAACTGCCCCGATTATGTACTCCATGACCTTAACTCGTACATCAACAGGGTACAGGCGATTCGTTAACCCATCCTGTACTTCGGGCTGGGAAACCACAGCACCGGCCACTTCGCCTAACATTTTACTGTAGTCGTCATAGGCATCAGTTTCCTGAGCCACAGCAAAAAGTGCCTTTGCATAACGATTGGCTAATATAGTATTTTTCATTATACCGTACCCACTTTATCAAGGTAATCTTCAACGAGTTTGGCCTGATCATCAGCTGTCAAATTCTTGCGAATGATTGCTTCAGCCATAACTGCGGCTTGTTCGGCAACTTCTGTGCGAAGCTTTTTACGGGCCATGCTTGTCTCGTGCTGAATTGACATTTGCGCTTTTTTCTTAATATCTTCAGCCGCTCGAGTTGCATCGGCGATTATTTTTGATTTTTCGGTTTCGGCCTGGGCCTTGGCAGCTTCCAGTATAGTTGCAACCTCTGTATCTATCTGACCTATTTTGGCCTCGTACTCCCTATAACTCTTTTCCACATCAGATCGCCGTTCATTTAACTCTTCAAACTGATTGACAATAGCCATTCTCCGGCTGCCCATGGCGTTGCCAATTGGCTTACCCAGAAACTTCACCAGAATTATCGCCAAGGCAATAAAGTTCATGGCACGCCAGCCAAGATCTTTAAGTTTTGCCGGCGAGAGGCTACCACCCTCAGCACTCGATGCGTATACCGTTGCAGCACAAGCCAAGACAGCAACAACTAGCAACGAGACAATTTTAACTTTTGTTTTAGAAATTCGCATTATGACACTGACCTCCCCAGAATCTTACCTGCCATAGCGCTGGCAAAATCTTCAAGCTGCCCTTTTAATTCCTGCTGTGCTACTGAAAACTGCTGCTCAATCTGCCCAAGTTCTGTTGCCTTTTCGGCATCTGCTTCCTTGCGGATTCCTGCCAGCTTTTCAGCACTTGATCCGGCAGCTTCCGCCTTGGCCGCATCCATCTGCATCTTGGCCTTTACCCGAGCCTCGGTAAGTTTCTTATCGAACTCTTCTATCTGCAGCTGTGAATTTTTCTCAAAGGTCTCAATTTCCCTTTCAAGACTATCAACCTTCTTCTCTCTCTCGATCAGGATTGAGCGAATCGGGCGGTACAAAACCGCATTCATAATAACAATCAACAAAAGCATGTTGATTATATGAATAGGCATTGTGATATCAATTGTGATCATTGAGCCTCTCCTTAATTTTTACGCCAGCAGGCTGGTAAACCCTTTATTTAAACCAAAAATGAATGGCTATTCATCAAATTAAGGGTTCTCTTTATCAGATATAATTTTCCCTGTCAACCCTTTATGGCGAACTAATTTCAAGCAATAATTATTTTTTTTGTGAGTAATTCTACCCAGTTCCGACCGATTTCGTATTTACAGCACACCTTACCCTCGGCTAAAAATGAACAACCATTCATTTCTAGCGGTCCAGCTGTTTTTCTATAATCGCATCTACCGCCTCAAGGGCCTCAGTCAATTTATCCGGCATTGAGCCACCAGCCTGAGCCATATCCGGACGGCCTCCACCACTGCCCCCGACAATTGCCGCAACCTCTTTTATTATTTGTCCCGCATGACATTTACTGCACACATCTTTAGTCACAACTGCCAGCAGAGAGGCTTTCCCGTCGAGCTCTCCACCAATAACGACGACACCGCTGCCAAGCCTATCTCTAATTGTATCCCCAATTTCACGAAGCGTTTTCGGTGAATCGAGCTTAATTTTTGCGGTAACCACCTTAACGCCTCTAATCTCCCTGGCCGTCTCAATTATAGTGTTCAAGCTTGCAAGTGATAGCTGGGCCGTAAGCTGTCCAACTTCTTTCTCTAACTCCTTCTGGCGTGCCAGCCCGCTTTTTAATTTTCTCACAACCTCATCAGGGGAGGTCTTTAGTTCCTGGGCAATAATTGAAATCGTATTTTCAAAGCCCTGAACTCTCTGCAGGGCCCTTTCACCCGTGACTCCGACTATTCGCCTGACCCCGGCAGCAATACCTGTTTCACTGACAATTTTAAAGAGACCGATTTCACCAGTTGCACCGACATGGGTGCCGCCACAGAGTTCACTGCTCTTCTGACCAAAAGAAACCACCCGGACAACATCATCATATTTTTCACCAAAAAGAGCAGTTGCCCCAGAGGCCTTGGCTTTTTCCTTGTCCATATGCTCAACACAGTTCGCCACATTAGCGCGTATTTCGCGATTAACCAGGGTTTCAATTTCGAATAGTTCCTGATCAGACAACGGTGAGAAATGGGTAAAGTCAAAGCGAAGCCTCTCCTCTTCCACCAGAGATCCGGACTGTTTAATATGCTCACCGAGTGCTTCCTGCAATGCCGACTGTAAAAGATGCGTTGCCGAATGATTTGCTGCGATACGCTGCCGCCGACCTTCAGCAACCCGCATCTCGACACAGTCGCCCTGAGATATTTCCCCATCGTCAACTTCACATTTGTGCAGAAAAACACCCTCGGCAGTTTTACTCGTACCTACCACTGTCGCTCGGCCCTTCTCGCCAATAATCTCCCCATGATCACCAATCTGACCACCCGACTCTGCATAAAAAGGGGTCTGGAGACAGGCAATCAGTATCTGCTCTCCCCGCGAAGCAGAGGCAACTCTATCACCGTGCTCCGTGACAATTGCCGTAAGCGTAGTCGAGCAGCGCCGCGTTTCGTAACCAACAAACTCCGTCCTGGCCACATCGGATAACGCCTGTCGTAAGGCACCTGATGCACCTGGCAGTTCGCCGCCTTTCCATGATTTTTTCGATTGCTGGCGCTGGGCGTCCATGGCCTGTTTAAATCCCTCCTGGTCAACTGAAAAACCAACCTCAAGGGCCATATCTCGAACAATATCAACTGGAAAACCAAACGTGTCATAGAGTTTGAAAATAAAAGTGCCCGAGACCAGGGTCTCATTGTTGTCACGCATCCTGGCCAATTCAGCGCCCAGAATTGACAAGCCGTTATCAAGAGTCTCTAAAAAACGTTCTTCCTCATTATTCACAACCTTTGCCAATAGTTCAGCTGCACTGCGCAGATGGGGATAGGCGCCTTTCATCTGCTCAACTACCGCTGCCGTGATAGAGACTAAAAACGGTTTGGTCATCCCCAGACTTCGCCCATATCTAATTGCCCGTCGCATGATTCTACGAAGGACGTAACCACGCCCCTCATTGGATGGCAACACCCCATCCGCTACCAGAAAGGTGGTCGCCCGAGCATGATCGGCAATAACCTTCAGCGCCGTGTCACTCTTTTTGTCAGCACCGTATCGAGTGCCAGACACAGAGGCTATTTGATCCATGATTGTCGTAAAAATCTCTGAATCATAATTGGTATATTTGCCCTGCAACACCGAGGCAACCCTCTCAAGCCCCATACCGGTATCGATGCTGGGTTTAGGCAGCGAGGTCATATTCCCATCCTGATCACGCTCAAACTGCATAAAAACCAGGTTCCATAACTCTAAAAAACGGTCACAATCACAGCCCAGCTTACAATCAGGTTTTCCGCAGCCAGCCTCTACGCCCTGGTCAAAATGAATTTCAGAACACGGTCCGCAAGGGCCGGTATCACCCATGGCCCAAAAATTTTCTGATTCTCCCATTCTGACAATACGTCCAGCCAACAGACCTTCAACTTTTTCCCACAGGGCAAAAGCTTCATCATCGTCTTCAAAGACAGAGATCCAAAGATGCTCCTTCGGAACAGCAAGAACTTCCGTCAAAAACTCCCAGGCATAATCAATCGCCTCTTTTTTGAAGTAATCGCCGAAGGAAAAATTGCCCAACATCTCAAAAAATGTATGATGCCTGGCGGTATAGCCAACATTTTCCAAATCATTATGTTTTCCACCAGCTCGAACACTTCTCTGGCAAGAAGTTGCTGTAGTGTAGGGTCGGGTCTCCTCTCCGGTAAAAACCCTTTTAAACTGCACCATTCCTGAGTTGACAAAAAGCAAGGTCGGGTCGTCTTGAGGTACCAGCGACGAACTCTCGACGACTTGGTGGCCGCGGTCGGCAAAATACTGCAAAAACTTCTCTCGAATTTCATATCCTTTCATTGAGCTACCCAATCTGTCTATTCTTAAACAACTATTTATCCTGCTTCTCTACCTTTTCCTGCTTTGTCTTGGCCTTAGCAGGAGTCTCGGCACCAATCCCAAGCCCAAGCTTAACCTTCGAGGCAATCTCATTGGCAATATCGTCATGTTCTCTCAGGAAGACCTTGGCATTTTCTCGTCCCTGCCCGATTCTCTCGCCATTTTGAGAGTACCAGGCGCCGCTTTTTTCGACCACGCCCAGCTCAACCGCCATATCCAGCAGGTCACCAACCTTGGACATACCCTCGCCATAAATAATATCAAACTCAGCTATTTTAAATGGCGGAGCGACTTTATTTTTCACTACTTTAACCCGCGTCCGATTACCAACCACATCTTCGCCTATTTTAATCGCAGTGATTTTACGAATTTCCAGGCGCATTGAGGAGTAAAACTTTAAAGCATTTCCACCTGGGGTTGTTTCCGGGTTGCCGTACATGACGCCTATCTTCATACGAATTTGATTGATGAAAAGCAACGAAGTATGGGCCCGATTGAGAACACCTGACAGCTTACGCATTGCCTGAGACATCAAGCGGGCCTGGAGTCCAACATGAGTGTCACCAATATTTCCATCAATTTCAGTCTTGGGAACACGGGCTGCGACCGAATCGATAACAATAATATCAACGGCGTTGCTCCGAATCAAAATTTCGGCAATCTCCAAAGCCTGTTCACCGTAATCCGGTTGTGAGACCAGCAGATCATCAATATTCACACCAAGTTTTTCAGCATACTGAACGTCAAGAGCATGTTCAGCATCGATGAACGCAGCAACCCCGCCTGCTTTCTGAGCCTCAGCAATACAGTGTAAGGCAAATGTGGTTTTACCAGACGATTCAGGCCCATATATTTCTGACACCCGGCCTCTTGGTATGCCACCAATACCAGTGGCAATATCAATACTTAAAATGCCGGTTGATATTGCCGGAATAGCCTCTGCTGTGCCGGAGCCCAGACGCATGATGGAGCCCTTGCCAAACTGTTTCTGGATCTGAAATACCGCTGATTCGAGGGTTTTTTGTTTGTCGGTTTGACCGTTTGCATTAGTTGCCATATAAACTCCTTCTTTTGCCTCAACTAGACTCAGCTTGGGCTGTTTGATTTCGCACCGTATTTCCGTCATGGAAGCATCCTGTTTTAAAACTCAGGAGTAGTATTCCATACCGTGTCAGACAAATAGTGTCCTATGTAACTTACTAAGTGATACTCTGTTCCAATTAATTTGCATGATGCCAATTGGCTATTCTACAGGTTACTCTTTTAACCCAAAGCGTTTTTTTCCTCAAGCAGTTTACGGCGAACAAGATCAAGCGCTGTAAACGCCG
>JADGBM010000051.1:1059-20572 GCA_015231515.1 Desulfobulbaceae bacterium | reverse complement strand
GTAACAGTAGAAATATTAAACAAGGGAAAAGGAGAAGAAATGAATAAGAAACTTTTAGTAGGAATGGCAACCGGATTGTTTTTGGTTGGCATGGTTGGAGTTGCCAGTGCAACACCTATACAATGGACAACAGCTGCTGGCGGGAATGGACACTGGTATGATGTTGTTGTCAGTCCTCTCTCTTGGGAGAATGCGAAAACTACTACAGAAACTGCAGGCGAGTATCTAGCAACCATAACATCTTCGGAAGAGCAAACATTTGTAGCAAACCTGCTTGCATCATATACAACACCGGGCGTTGGTGGTTTTATGATTGGTGGTTTTCAGCCTGTAGGATCTGCTGAGAATGCTGGCGGGTGGACATGGGTAACAGGGGAGGCTTGGGCCTACACAAATTGGGGTGGTGGTGAACCTAATGGTGGAACAAGTGAAGGTTATCTCTACATGGACGAAAGATCCAGTTGGGGGTGGAACGATTATACTGATGCAGGTGGATTTTACAATCCTCAAGGCTATATTTCTGAATCAGCTCCAGTTCCAGAGCCAGCCACAATGCTCCTATTTGGTACTGGCTTAGCTGGTCTTGCTGGAACACAGCTCAGACGTAAAAAGAAAGCATAATCAATTTAAGATTAGCAGTAAGACATCATTGGTGGCAGGTTCATTAATTTGGGCCTGCCATTTCTTTTTGTGTGATGGTGAAGATGTGAAAGTCCATTCTTGCTTATTCCTAACATCCCAAAAGTCAAACTACTATCTATAGAGATTGATGAGTAGGTAAATCGCCAACACGAAATTCCGGAAACTTTTTTCTTGACTTAACCACCGAACAACACGCGTAATCCGGATAGCCGAATATTGACAAACTCGCAAAAAGTCAAAAAAGGTTCAGCGCCACTCAATGAAATCAACAAGTTACAGAGCGAGCCGGGGATGTCGAGCGGCTTTTTGCGAGACCATCAATATTAAAACAACAACTTTAATTGAATAATCTGCAAATATCCTTATAGTGGTAGGAGGAACTGATGGTATTCTGAAAAGTTCTATTATAGCCTAATGAGGAGGGGGTCTATGGCAATTAATACTATTTCTGGTTCTAACGGCAGCAGTCCTGTAGAACTGTACAAGACCAACCAGTCAAATAACCAGTCTTCCGTTACGAGAGAGCAACAGGCCGACTCGACTCAGCGAGCAAACAAAAAAGAGGCAGTTTACTCTGTGCAGATCTCCCAGGATGCTGTGGAACTTCAACGACAGAAGCAAACACAACAGGCTGAAACAGACCAAAAACTGCAAGCCGACAGGCAGGTTCAGGCGCAAGTCAACGCTGAAATGCAAAGCCAGCGTACTGAAGCAAAAGAGTATAACAGGCAGTCCATAGACATTCTTGTTTAAATAAACACAGTGTATCCATGCAGCTAATCAGCACCGTATCGTCCATCCCTCTCTTCAAGGGCCTGCAACAATCTGAACTTGAGGCCCTGGCGATGATTTTGACCGATCAACGCTTTTACAGAGGACAACACATTTTTTCTGAGGGTGACAAGGGGGTTGGCTTTTATGTTGTAATCTCAGGAAAGGTCAAGATCTACAAACTTTCTGCTGAAGGCAAAGAACAGATTCTGCATGTTTTCGGGCCCGGCGAGCCTTTCGCGGAAGTTGCGGTATTCGCCGGAGTAAACTTTCCGGCAAATGCACTGGCTATTGAAGAAAGCAGGATTTTTTTCTTTCCCCGAACCTCCTTTATATCTCTTATAGAAGGATATCCCACCTTAGCCATGAATATGATGGCAGAACTCTCTCTCCGACTTAAAAGGTTTGCTCACATGATTGAAGACCTCTCTCTTAAAGAGGTGCCAGGACGTCTCGCCAGTCATTTCCTGCTGCTGGCCGAGGAACAGGAGAACGAACACGAAGTCACCCTTAACCTTACCAAATCTCATCTGGCAAGCCTCTTGGGTACAATTCCAGAGACGCTTTCTCGAATCCTCACAAAAATGAGTAAACAAAACCTCATAGAATCGCAGGGCTCTACCATTGCAATTCTTGATTATGATGCCTTGGGTGATCTAGCTAGTGGGGAGAGGCGGCTCTAACCACCTCTTAGTGAAAGTCTGGCTTAGTTTGCCTTTTTTTCTGAAAAAATAGTTTTCAACAGAAAATCCGGTAGCATTTTGAAGGCCTCTGCCGGCGCTACAGGAGGTTTTCTTCTATCAATTTTAACGCCTGTAGAGCTCACGCCTTTTACCATCACCAGTATATCCTGTTTTTTCTGTAGTCCTACACCGTTATTGTCGGTAATCGGCAAGAGATTTGGCCCTTCACTATCCAGGATATAGGCCAACTGCCCATTAGTCAGCGCCACAATACTGCCCGGTGGATAGATGCCAACCGATTTAACAAACGAATGCAGGATATACTGTAGAAGTTGATCTTTTTCTGCATACTTATGAAAGATGTCTGCCACAACTCCGACCGGGTTCAGCGCCTCTTTGTAACAGCGCTTTGAGGTCATGGCATCATAGATGTCTGCCAGTTTGCAGATCTTAACATAGGGCGGTATCTCTTTAGGATCCTTGGTCTCAGGATAACAGCGCTCTTCCGCCTCGAATAATCTGGCATGATGGTAGAGGCTTATGTTTTTCACATAAGGATTAACCATTTTATTCTTTTCAAGAAGATCCAGCCCTTTGGAGGTACTGTGTGATTTAATCTCCTCAAACTCACTATCCGTCAGCTTTCCTGGCTTATTGAGAATCTTTTTATCGATCAGAACTTTGCCCAGATCATGCATGAAAAACCCTATAGAAATATCACGCATTTCATCACGCTGATAAAAGGAAAACGCCTTATTGTCTGCGGTTTTCTCATCCTGCATAATGTTGATCGTGGTATTGCTTAAGGTTTTATTGATCACATTACTGAAGTTTTCATTAAACTTTTTCAGGATGACAGTCCCAATGGTGCAGACATTAATGGAGTGATTATAAAGATAATCGTCATATGAGAATATCTCTTTGGTCAGATAGGAAAAGGCGTTCTCATGCAACGCAACAAATTCAAAAAGCTCCGAGACCATATCAGCAATAGGATCAAAATCAAATTTACCGCCATTATTCTGGATCGAGGCCAAAACCTGCTTAAAACAGTCTTTGGCTTTGGCGTATTTTTTTGAAGCAATACCCTTAAGCTCAATAATCTCTTCAATTTTACGGTCAATTTCAGTTTGAGGGTCTCTTGCAGTATTTTGTTGTTGAGGAGGGGCTTGTGGTTTTTTGGGAGGGTCGGTCTGGATAGGTTTTGTTGCAACTGCCTCTCCCGTGCCCGTGTCCGCATTGACTAAATTGCCTTCCTTATCCCATAAACCTCCTGAATTCGCCATGATGATCGGGATTTTATCAATGCCGAAACGCTTAACATTCAAAAGCGGTTTTTCATCGTCAACGATGACATCCTTCTCAAGAATAAGCCGACCCTGCTTATTAAAAATATCGATTCCTGTTCGTATTTTGCCGCCAGCTCGAACTATTTCAATGAGCTGGTCAATGGTTAATTTTGGTATTGGACCCTGCATAAGAACCTTCATCCGTTAAAGAATCAAAAACAGGGGGTCTGCCCTACAACTCAAACAAACCCCATATTTATTGATTCTATCACAACCTTATGGCCTTGTGTCAAATACTATTTAAGCTATTGTTTAAACTGTTCGACAGACGCGGCCAAATCCCCCAGGATTCGTACCAGAGGCCCAGAAGACGGTTCCCTGTTTATAATCTACAAACCAATAGCCCCCGGGTTTTCTTTGTCCGGAGGTAAAAATAAACGGTTGTTTCTTTGAAAAACATTCATGCAGATACAGACCCTTGGCATTCAACTCTGGGACAAGCAGACTCATCGCCTCTTCCACTGTGGGCAAGCGCCAGTCATCATAGCCGGCGAATCTGTTTATATTAAGTTCTTCGGCATACTTATAGGTATGCCGAATTGAGGTAAGATCACTCCCTTGGCGCTGCCACATCACACCTGTCACCATCTCCGTCACCGTCAGGCCATCCTTGTTGTCGACAAGATGGGTGGCAAAGCGTCCTTGAGGGTTATTCTTACTATCGTAAAACCCATTTCTGATCACCAGTTCGGCAATGGTGTCTTCAACAATCTCACAGGTCTCGATCGGCAGAATAATTTTTTCCAAGGCCGGCACCGGATCAGTTGCAGAAGGCAAGCCCGTTTCCAGTTCTTCGGAATCATCATCCATCATTACCGGTCGCACTACTGTTTTGCACTCTCCGGTAAGAACATTTTCCTTGAGCCAGTTTTTAAGCTCATCACTCACCGCATAACACCTGTCCAGGCCCGGGGTATCACCCTGCTCTTTGACAGAACGATCAATCATCTCCTGCGGCGCCTCAATCTCAGCCATTACTTTGGCGTGCTTTATGCCGCGTTCCATCAAGCATAGTTTGGCCGGCTCTTCCCAGTTATCGATAAAGAAGTAGTAATAACGCTCGCTTTTATTGCGAACATTGCGCTCCTTTGTGCCCCAGCTTTCAAAGATTGTAAATGTCAGGGCCGGGGTGATCGCCCAGTCAATTGTCGCGTTTGCCTTACCTGCAAGTCCCAATTTTTCAAAGATTCCCATACTCCCTCCTGTGTATTCCTGTTTATTTTGTTTTTCATGTTCTTCGGTGTAGGTTATAGTAAATTAGTCAAGAAATCAATATTAATAGTAATAATTACCATCTACAACCATGCCGCCAGAAATCTCTTTTCACTCCGGGCAACCGTATCCTCTTGGCCTTACTATTCAAGGGAAAAGCCTGAACTTTTCTATCGTTTCTACAGATGCTACCAGTGTCGTACTTTGCCTGTTTGAACCTGGCATCAGCCAGCCCTTTACGGAAATCCTTCTTGATCCATATCAAAACAGAACCGGAAATGTTTGGCATATTTCCGTCACTGGCATCAAGAAAGGTAGTTTGTACGCCTACCGGATTGATGGACCAAAAACCGCTAAACACCACAGATTCGACGTGAAAAATTTCCTGCTTGATCCCTATGCAAAAACTGTTGTCGGCAATGAAGTTTGGGGTAAACGAAAAAAAAACCAGCCGCTGCTTGGTGTTGTTGATCAACTGCCTTTTAAATGGCATGACGACCGCCCCCTAAAAAGACCTCTGCAGGAGACCATTATTTACGAAATGCATGTCCGCGGCTTCACAATGAACAAAAATTCCGGTGTAAAAAACCCTGGCACATATGAGGGTATAATCGAAAAAATCCCCTATTTAACTGATCTTGGCATTACAGCCGTTGAGCTTTTGCCAATCCATGAATTTGACGAGACGGAAATTAAATTTGCCAACCCGCTTTCCCCTCAACCCTTAGTCAATTTCTGGGGCTACAACTCAATCAACTTTTTTTCCCCTAAAGCTGGTTATGCCGTCAGCAAGGCGCCAGGTCAACAAATTAATGAGTTCAAATCTCTGGTCAAGGCCTTGCACAATGCCGGCCTTGAAATTATTCTGGATGTGGTGTTTAACCATACCGGAGAAGGAGATATAACGGGACCAACTCTTAGTTTTCGGGGCATTGACAACGGCATCTATTATCTCCTTGATTCCGAAAACAACTATGCAAACTATTCAGGTTGCGGCAATACTGTCAACTGCAACCATCCTGTTGTTCGCGAATTCATTATCGACTGCCTGCGATACTGGGTTCTGGAAATGCATGTTGATGGATTCCGTTTTGATCTGGCCTCTATTTTCAGCCGAGGCCAGAACGGCCAGCCCCTCGAAATAGCCCCTCTTGTTGAACAAATTGCTGCCGACCCTTTTTTGGCAGACACCAAAATCATCGCCGAGGCCTGGGATGCAGCAGGCCTTTATCAGGTCGGCAGTTTTTCAACAGATTCACGCTGGGCGGAATGGAACGGCCGTTACCGAGATGATGTCAGATCATTTATGTGCGGGCACAAAAACACTGTTACAGCGCTGGCAACCAGAGTTGCCGGCAGTTCTGATCTTTTCAAAGAGAGTGGTCGCTCACCCAACAACAGCGTGAACTTCATAACCAGCCACGATGGCTTTACCATGTATGACCTGGTCAGTTACAACAGTAAAGTCAATACTGCCAACGGTGAAAATAATCGGGACGGAGAAAACCACAATATCAGCTGGAACAGCGGCAAAGAAGGCCCTACCACCTCAAAAGAGATTCAGAACCTGCGCTTTAGGCGCATGCGCACTATGGCAACAATTCTACTCCTTTCCCAGGGCACCCCTATGCTCCTTGCCGGAGACGAATTTTGCCGCACCCAGAAAGGTAATAACAACGCCTATTGTCAAGACAACCCATTAAGCTGGCTGGATTGGTCTCTGGCGGAAAAGCACAAGGATATGCACCGATTTTTCAAAAAACTCATTGGTCTGCGCAAGGACCATCCCGTTTTTCATCGGACTGCATTCTTCACTAAGACACAAAAAAATAAACCTGCCGACATCCTCTGGCAGGGTACTCATCGAGGCACCGAAGATTGGTCAGCCGAGTCCAGACTTCTCTGTTTGTTCCTAAACGGTGAAGCGATGAACGATATAAATAATTTTTTTATCGCCTTTAACGCCGGCAGCTCAACCCTTGATGTCGAACTGCCCTCAACCCAAAAACAGACGTACTGGCACCCAATTATTGATACGGCCCAACTCTCCCCAAATGATATCCTCGATCACCGAAAAGCAGCACCGCTCTCCGGGACCGCGATCTCTGTCCAACCCATGGCGGCCATGGTCTTAATTGCTTAAAGACAACTCACAGCCATGACAACACTGCATTTTATAGGCGACTCACTGATCGAATATTTTGATTGGCAGTATCGATTTTCAACCTGCAAAGTAATTAACTCTGGTTGTGCCGGTGAAACCGTCTCAGAGCTTTGCCGGCGCACCGACAGCCTGATTAGACTCAGTCCTCAACCAGACTGGGTGATTATAATGATCGGCACTAATAACCTTGCCATGCAGGACTTTTCGTTTATGCCTGATTATGAAAAAATAATTGATACTTTTCAAACACATACACCATCTTCAAAAATACTAGTCCACGGGCTTTTCCCCTTTAAGCTCCCCGGGCTTGCTGAAAATGCGATACCATCAGTCAATACAATGATTAAAACTCTGGCGAAAAATAAGCGCCTGAAATATCTGGATGGCTGTTGTATTTTCACAAAATACAACAAAAATGTACGGTATTTTCTTGAAGATGGTGTACATATCAGTGATCATGGCTATTCTATCTGGTCAGATGCCATCGCAGAATTGATTCTCTAAAAAGTTACTCACAAAAGTTGCCACTGTATCTAATGCAAAAAACAAACGCTAAAGAGTTCGCCACCTTAAACTGCCTGTATGAGATCACTAAAGTTCTTGCTTCTTCTACCGACCTGCAGGACTGCTTGAAACGATCTTTACTCATTCTTTCTGCCTATTCAGACCTTAAGAACGGCACAGTCACCATCGTCAACCCGGTCTCCGGGCAGATCGAGATTGAAGTGGCTCAGGGCATGACAGCTGAAGCCAGGAAACGTGGCGTATATAACCTCGGTGAAGGCATCACTGGCCGAGTTGTTGCCACCGGTGCACCAATTATAGTACCTCAGGTCAGCGAAGAGCCGCTCTTTCTCAATCGAACCAGAACTCGCGGCACAATCGCCAAGGGCCTCTCCTTTTTATGTGTACCGATCAAACATGGCAAAAACACCATCGGCTCACTAAGCACCGACTGCAGCTACCGGGAGGGCGCTAATTATGAAGATGAGATTCGCTTTCTCACTATATTAAGCGGCCTCTTCGCCCAAACTGTTACCCGTATTCAGGCGGTTAACAAAGAAAAAGAGTCTCTCCTGCACGAAAACATCCATCTCAAACAACAACTTTCCGAAAAATACGGGATAGAGACTATTATTTCCAAAAGCAGCAGGATGCTGGAAGTTCTGGAGATGACCAACAGGGTTGCCGACTCCAACGCTACTGTTCTGCTGCGTGGCGAGTCAGGTACAGGAAAGACCTTAATAGCAAAGGCAATTCATTATAACAGTCGGCGTGCCAAAGCCCCATTCATCGCCGTCAACTGCTCGGCCTTACCGGAAACACTTCTCGAGAGTGAGCTTTTTGGCTATGAGAAAGGTGCTTTTACCGGGGCAAACCAACTCAAAAAAGGCCGCTTCGAAGCTGCCGAAGGCGGCACTCTCTTTCTTGACGAGATTGGAGAGCTCTCTCTGAGCATTCAGGTGAAACTGCTTAATGTGGTTCAAGACAAGGAGTTTCAGCGCCTTGGCAGTACCAAATTGCGCCAATGTAACGTCCGGTTAGTAACCGCCACCAATAGAGATTTAGAAAAAGCTGTCGAAGAGGGCGCCTTTCGCGAGGATTTTTACTACCGACTTAACGTTTTCCCAATTTATATCCCACCACTTCGTGACCGCCGCACAGACATTCTGCTGCTTGCCGACTATTTTTTGCAAAAATACAACGAGGAGAACAAGAAGAACATTAAACGAATTTCAACTGCCGCTATTGATCTTTTAATCCAGTACCACTGGCCTGGCAACGTTCGCGAACTACAGAACTGCATGGAACGAGCCCTGCTGATCTGTGATGATGATGCGATTAAAAGCTATCACCTGCCTCCCACATTACAAAGCGCCGAAACAGTCAGCACCAATAAAAACCCGCTCTCATTTACTGTGGCAGTCGAGAACTTTGAACGCGAGCTCATCATCGATGCACTCAAACGCTTTAAAGGCAACCAGACCAAGGCTGCGGAGTTTCTTGACTCAAGCCTGCGCATCATCAACTACAAAATCAACAAATTTGCAATTGATACCACAAGTTTCAAGGCGAAAGCACAGTGACTATTTTCCTGCACGTTTGTTGCGGCCCCTGCGCGGTTTACCCCCTTCAAGCTCTTCGCGATACTGGCCACAGCGTCTCCGGCCTGTTCTACAACCCGAATATACACCCCTTTCAAGAGTTCAAGCGTCGTCTTAACGCCTTAGAGGTGTTCGGCCAGAAAACGCATTTTGACGTGGACTATGACCGCAACTATGGTTTGCAAGGTTTTCTCAGGGAAGTAGTCTTTAACGAAACTAAACGCTGCCAACTCTGCTACGCCATGCGCCTGAAGGTAACCGCTCAGAAAGCCATAGAAGCCAAAGCCGAGGCCTTTTCAACCACACTTCTCTACAGTCGTTACCAAAACCATGAGCAGATCAAAAAAATCTGCGAGAACATCGCTGAAACAACTGGAATACCGTTTTATTACGAAGACTTTCGCGAAGGCTGGCAGGAGGGAGTTGACAGATCGATTGAGATGGAACTCTACCGCCAACCCTATTGCGGCTGTATCTACAGCGAGCAGGAACGCTACGATAAAAGTTTACGAAGGAAAAAAAGCTGAAAGGTGTTTTTTCCTGAAGATTTAAGAGGATAAAAAAAGCCCTACAGCCTATCACCTATAGCTACAGCCTTTTTTGATCTGTCATCTACTGAGGCGTTTCGGAGGTACCTTTGCCCGGAGAGATCGAAGTAAAGGTATGCCAGTCTGGCAGAGAAATATCAGGGACCCAGTCTCTCCAGGTTCGTTTGGGTGGATTGCCAGCATCAATCGCCACAATTATCTCTTCGGCTTTAGACGCTGCTGTTGTTTCCGGATAGTTTGCCAGAAGATAGCGGAACCGGGCTTCGGCCATTGGCAACTCATTTGTCCTGACATAAAATGATGCCACATAGAACTCATGGTTCGCCAGAAAATTTCTCGCCGCCAGCACACGGGCATTGGCCTCAACAGTATAAGGCGAATCCGGGTACGCTGTGAGCAGTTTCAAAAATGCCGTGATCGAATCTATTGCCGCACCGGGATCCCTGTCAATGCTGTCAATTTGTTTATACGAACTCATGGCAATCTGGAATAAAACATAGGGAATAGCTTCGTTGGTGGGATGATTTACCTCAAACTCACCATACGAGGCAATCGCCTCGGCGTAATCTCCAAGATAGTACTGGCAGTCAGCGGCTTTGAGTTCTGCCAAAAGACTGTGCTGACTGAAAGGATAGCGTTCTTTAATCTCTTCAAATGTCTCCAGGGCATCGGTGTAACTGGCCCGACTATAGTCGTCCATCGCCTGCATAGCCAGACTGTCTGGTGTATCCGGTGCCGAAGCACCGCCGCCAAAGCCCAAAAAAGAAAAAAAGCTGTCAAGCATTACACAGCCTGGCAGACATACGACCAGGACAAGTAAAACAACAGTGGTTATTTGTGAGAGTCTGTTTTTCATTGGTTTTCTATTTAACTGTGCTGTGAGCATTTTTTTCTCTCGACGACTAAAACTTTTTTCTGACGGAGAGTATCAAGATAATGCTCAACCGCTTTTTCGGCCACGGCGCCATCACCTGCGGCTGAAACAACCTGCCTGATTGAGTTATGCCGAATATCGCCAATGGCCATTACCCCGGCAAGGCTGGTCTGCATCATACAATCAGTAATAATAAAACCATTTTCCATTTCCAGCTGCCCCGGTGGCAACATTTCATTGTTTGGTGTTACACCGATCAGGATAAAAACACCATCGAAGGGCAACACCTCTTCTGTCCCATCCGAATGCTTCACCTTCAGAGATTCTACCCCTTTTTCACCTATTATTTCAATCACCTCAGCATCACACTGAAACGCAACCTGCGGATGAGCAAAGGCTTCTTCCTGAAGAATTGGCGCGGCCCGCAACTCATCTCTCCGATGAATCACCGTGACGCTCTTTGCAAACTTGGTGAGATAGACCGCTTCCTGGACGGCTGTGTCGCCACCGCCAACCACTGCAATATTTAGGTCGCGGTAAAACGGGCCATCACAGGTCGCGCAATACGACACACCTTTGCCGGCCAACTCTTTCTCCCCGGGCACATTAAGCTTGTTGGGCCGTGCACCGGTCGCAACAATCACCGCTCTTGCCTGAATTGCCGTACCATCTTCAAAGGTTATGGTTTTGATTTCCTCTTCGAGCGCCATGGAGGCAACCGAATTGTTCAAATATGAAAGCCCAAAGCGCATGGCCTGGGCCTTCATCTTTTCCGCCAGTTCAAAACCAGAAACCCCCTCAGGGAAGCCTGGGTAATTGTCAATCCAGTCTGTAACCAGGATCTGCCCACCCTCAATGGCCTTTTCAACAAGAATGGTATCAATCCTTGCCCGGGAGGCATAAAGACCGGCGGTAAGGCCGCCAGGCCCTGCCCCGATAATGACCAATTGATAAATCTTCTCTTCGTTCATAGGGAGCAACTGCTACGCTTCCCTACGAAACCTTCTCAAGCATGGCAACAAGTTGAACCTTGCCAACTGCCCCTGTGATTTGATCAACAACCTCACCACCTTTGAACAGGATTAGGGTCGGAATGGCGCGAATACCGTACTTGCCAGGGGTTGCAGGGCTGTCATCAACATTCATCTTTGCCACAGCAACCTTGCCATCAAACTCCGCTGCCAGTTCGGCTATAACCGGCCCAATAGCCTTACACGGCCCGCACCAAGGCGCCCAAAAGTCAACAAGACAAGGAAGGGTTGACTGAAGAACTTCAGCATCAAAATCACTATCTGTAACTTGCTTTACTTTATCATCTGCCATCGATTTCTCCTCTCTAAGTATGAATTAAAACGTTGTTTTTTTGTTTGTAGACGAAAAGCAAAAAGACCATAGAGCACATTTCGTGCGGGTGCTGTTCATATGTTAAAACCACTATACTGGATATTTGCCCATCAATAAATACCATATTTTTTTTGAATCATAAAACATCACGTTGACAAGGTAGTCCCTCACTTTATACACTAGAGAGAAGAAAAACAAGGGCGCTTTCAGCATAGGATATCAGTTTCAAGCAGCATCACCGAAACCGCCAGTATTCGAGGATATGTTCATGCCCATGACTAAATTTTTGCAAGAACCCAAAAAACTTGACCTACAGCCCTACAAAAAGCCCAAAAAAAACATAGACCTGCGCCAGACTCATGTCCCCTTTTCAGGATCACCCCACAACCACCCATATGATTCCACAAAATTTATTCTTGTTGCCGATCCTTATTGCACCAGTATCTACTATGAGTTTGAATCTAAAGATGTAGAGTTCGCTGAAGAGCTGCCCAGCATTGTTAATATCGACGGCGAAGCTGTTAATATGGTTCTCATCTGGGTTTCAAAAGACAGTATTGGTCTGCGTTGCACACCCTTCATCGTTAACAATACTACCCCCCGGCCTGATTCGGCAAAGTAAACAGCTGCCCAGCACCGCTTATCAGCAGCCCCACCATCGTTTTTCTTTGACCAACTCCATAAATCGTTGTACTAGTTCAAAATATTGCAGGCTGGATTCCCAGTCTGCTCATCAGTTACTTTGCACCTGTAGTATGGAGGAAGATAGACGTGGCAGGCAAGACAACAAAGCGAAAACACCCCAGGGTTACATTTACCGGAAAAGTTGACCTTTTATTTCCAGACATTGAATACCTTAACTGTGAGGCACTTAACATCAGCCTGATAGGAATACTCGTCCTCGGTTGTCAAGAGCAGGAAGACGGCACCCAATGTGACATTGAATTCCACGATTCATCAAATGAATCATCAAGACGTCTTTGCATTAAGGGGGAAGTTGTTCGCAGCAACGAAGACGGGATTGCCTTGCTGTTCCGCAACATGAACGTCAGAACATTTACCGACTTAGAAGAGTTCGTTAAAAATCAGGCCGGCGACACCTATCTTGACACGGATGAGTTTTTAGATGCCCTGCCCGCTGAGATGTCAGCTCTATAAGCCATTACCATTAGAGGTTGACTAATGCCAAGGCAACGAGTCACAATATTTGCACCATACTCATTTGAACCTGGTCAGAAAATTCGTATAGAGGGTGGAAAACGGGCTGGCGACTGGGAGGTAATCCGTCAGTCTGATAAAACCGTTACCTTGCGATGCCCTATTTCCGGCAGGGAGTTTGAGTGGAGTCGCTTCTGCTATACTGTTCAGGAAAACAACAATGACCAGTGGCCCAAGACAACCGTGGGCTGACCATCTCTCACACAGTAAACACCGTTTCACGGTGTTTTTTTTATTATGCCTGCCCCTTATCTTTATCCTTTGAAACACCTCACCAGATACAAAGTAAGTTTATAGTAAAAGAGGCGGTTTTCCGCGATGGCAGGGTCGACTCCTTCACTCTATTTCCGCCGTCAGCAAGAACGTACCGATAAGCAGTCGGTGTGGTTTGTTTGACCCAGCAAGACTCAGATCTTCAAATGCTACTTTATTGAGAAGGACCCAGATCATCAATTTCAAAATTCAGGCTGCCCCTGGCAACATCAACACTGGCAAGCCGTACACGGACAAGGTCACCCAGCTGAAAGATACGGTTGGTACGTTTACCAACTAAACGGTGGCTCTTCTCATCAAGCTGGTAATAATCATCCTTTAAATCCGCAATAGCAACCCCTCCACTGACAAATGACTCAACAAGCTCAACAAACAAGCCAAAAGATGCGGCACCAGAAACTATGGCATCAAAACTCTCACCGACTTTATCCTTCATATAGCGAACCTTGAGCCGATCGACCATCTCCCTCTCCGCATCCACAGCGACCCGCTCACGCTTTGACAAAAACTCCCCAGCCTCATGCACATTTGACGGGGCAACAGCACTCTGAGTTTTTTGGCCCGTCTGTTTACCCTGTGCTTTTTTGGGGCCAGACTTGGCACCTAAATAGTTTGCCAGACAGCGGTGCACCATTAAATCCGGATACCGGCGTATTGGCGAGGTGAAGTGGGTATAAAATTCAGCCGCCAGACCAAAATGCCCGACATTCTCCGGCGAGTACCGAGCCTGCTTCATTGTCCTGAGTAGCAAATTATTTATGATATACTCCTGGGGCGAGCCCTTGACCTGCTCTAACAGTTTCCCAAACCATTGCGGAGTACCCGGATCTTTAGGCAACTGCATTCCCATATCCTTGGCAAACTTTGAAAACTCCTCAACCTTAAGAGGATCAGGTGTTTCGTGAATTCTGTAAATTCCGTCCTTCAGATTTTTTTGGGCTATAGTCGTTGCTACAGCTTCGTTGGCAGCCAGCATAAACTCTTCGATAATCTGGTGCGCAAAGTTTCGCTCGCGCCGCTCAACATCTTTAATCTCGTCATTTTCGCCCACCACCACAAAGGCCTCTGGCAGCTCAAAGCCGATACTTCCCCTTTTCATGCGCTGCTCAAGAAGCTTTTGGCCGAGTGTTTCCATGATTTTCAAAGACGGCGCCAGGGCAGCATACTCTTTGCTGGTTTTACCGGTAGGATTGGATAAAATATCCCAGACCTTGTCATAGGTCATCCGGTAACGACTATTAATAATCGATTTGCCAAATGAGCTCCTGACAACCTTGCCACTCGCATCAAAATCAATGATGGCACTGAATGCGTAACGATCCTGATTGGGAACCAGACTGCATAAATCGTTAGATAACCTTTCCGGCAACATGGGCACGACTCGATTCGGAAAATAGACGCTGGTTCCACGCTCATAGGCAGCCAGATCCAAAGGGGATCCCGCCGTCACATAATGACTTACATCAGCAATTGAAACGTGGAGCTGATACCCGTTTTTCGTCTCGCGTACTGCTACGGCATCATCGAAGTCTCGTGCTGTTTCTCCGTCGATCGTGATATGTTCAACAACCCTCAAATCCAAACGGCCATCACCTGGTTCAATAACCGGGCTGATCTGCGCGACCTGGCCTTCAACAATCGCATCGAAGGAATGCGGGAGATCAAATTTTCTGATAACGATTTCAGTCTGCACATTCAAACTATCAGGATCACCGAGCACCTCGATAATTTCACCCTTTGGATTACTGATTCCCTGGGGGCTGAATTCGGTAATTTTGGCAACAACAGCTTCTCCCTGCCGTGCTCCAAGACTGTTTTCACGGCGAACCATTACACTGAAGGCAAAACGTTCATCCTCCGGAATAACCATGCCGACCGCTTTTCCCGCCGAATAGATGCCGACTATGCTCTTTACACCACGCTCAATGACTCTAACCACGGCACCTTCAGGCCTGGATGACTTTGGGTTTAGCACTTTGATCAAAATGGTATCCCCGTGCATTGCCGAGCCAAGTTTTCGAGCCGGGATAAATATCTCCTGAGGCTGATTAGCAGGTGGAGAGGGAATGATCCTGGCAAAACCAAAACCGCGGGGATTAAGGGACAGTTCCGCCTGAACATAGTGCACCGCAGTCCCTACAAAAAAAAGCTTCTCATCGTCTGTTGTGAGAATATTTCTATCACAGAGGTTCATCAGGGCATTGTACAATTTTTTCCGGTAACTACGGCCCAGGTCAAAGGCCTCAGCAATTTCTGTCGCTGTCGCCTGTTTACCCTTACCATGTACAAAGCCGACAATATCATCTTCAGAGATCGAACGTTGCCCATCTCTGATAAGTGGTCGCTGTCCGCGGTCATCAGGAACCTGCAGGTGCTTAACTCGCCTGGCAGGCTTCAAACGCAAACTGGCAGACGACACTTTAGGTTTTGCGAATCTTTTTTTTCGTCGTGTCACTTTTTTTCCTTAATCGGCCTGGGGCTTCACAAGCCTTGCTTAACTTTCTATCCCAAAAGTTTGTTATGCTAATGATGCAACAACAACTGCAAAACAGCGCCATTACACTTATCCTGACAATTTTTAATCATTGTGTCAAAACAATACTACCGATTGGGGGGGTGATAAACCTCTTTCAGCCGCCGAAGGAGAATTAAAGGTGCGAGTAGTGAGGCTTCGACATAGACACAATGTAGTAGGCAGGCCCGCAAAATTTATTGTTGATTTAACTTCAACAATTTGATTAAATATGACAGTTAATAATTATTACTACATTGGGAGGCTAAAATGACTAAAAAACTTGTGTACTTTTTGGTGGTGGCTGGCATGATGACCATTTCAACAAACAGTTTTGGCGCGGAAACCTGCGGCACACTTTTACAACGTTGTGGGCAATGTCATGACAATGAAAGGATCTGCAAGAGCCTGGGGAAATCTGAGAAATACTGGAAAGGCATAATTAAATATATGATTTCGAACGGAGCAGAAATATCTGCGGAAGAAGGCGATATGATGGTTCCCTGTCTTAGTTCTAAGGCCGAAGACGCTGTAAAATTCTGCAAGTAACCATTGTCAGGCCCCAGTGGTAGGTTGGGTAGAGGTACGAAACCCAACATTTTCTAAATTTTATTTATTACAATAGTCAGGCTCATCCTGACGCACCAGCTCCACACAAGACCCCAGCAGACAAAAGGAATAAAAGCTGTTGTCCCTGTGGGTCTGTGTGCGTCAGTGGCAAAAAGTTTTAGAAGACCAAGACGAATGAACCGAAAGCCCTACACCCTTAAAGTTATTTGCGAATCCCTTCACCTTCCAAGTAGATAGAAACTGTTTCACCGACTAGCAGCCCGCCTGTCTCAATCAGCTTATTCCAATTCAAACCAAAATCTTTTCTATTAATCTCGCCGGTAAGAACAATCGCTGATCTTTCATTTCCCCAGGGATCCTTTACCGGCCCGTTTAATTCACCATCAAGCTCAACAATTTTTGTATTGTTTTTAATGGTTAACTCGCCTTTCACCAGATAGCCGGAAACTCCCTTTGGCTCAATTGAGATTGTCTTAAATTTCATGGTTGGATAGGTCTCTACCTCAAAAAAATCTGCGCTTCGCAGGTGAGTATCCCGCTTTTCAATCTTGGTGTTGATACTCTTTGTAACAATTTCAGCCTCGACACCGCTCAAACTGTTTTTATCATCCACAGTGAAACTGCCAGTAAAATCTTCAAACCAACCGGATACATTTGCAATTGTCATGTGCTTTATCTTAAAGCCAACCGTTGTATGTGCCAAATCTATTGTGTACTCTGCAGAAAAACCGACTGCCGGCAACAACAACAATGCCACGAGTATCGATGTTATGGTATTTTTCATAATTTTTCTCCTTGTCTGATTTGTTGTTTATTTTGAAAGACTGATACCACCAAGTGGCACCATGCTCAAACGATAAGCAGTGGATCGAATAAAAGAAAGCCGTCATCATCAAATAAAATAATGGACATAAATCTTGGCAAAATACTACACTAATATGTAGCTTGGATATGAGTTCACCTTTAATTTTTATGAGGTCCCTATAATGAAACGATCCGTTTTATTGCTGTCCCTGCTTATTTTCCTTTGTCTTGCAACTGCTGCACAGAGTGAAACTAACACCCACGTCGCCAACATAAAAAACCTTACAGGCAGCGTTTCAATTGTACGCGACACTGTTCGGCTTGCCGCAGAGTTGGGCCAGCAGTTATTTTCTGCTGATACTATCATCTCTTCGGCCGACTCTTCGGCAGGAATTCTTTTTACAGATGGCACCTCCGTTTCAATTGGGCCTGCCAGTGAGGTCAACATTACAAACTACCTTTTCCAGCCCAACAACAATGAGTATGATTTTTCTCTATACATGAACAGAGGGTCAGCCCTCTATTCAAACGGCAAACTTGGCAAACTCTCCCCAGAATCGGTTAAGATCCACACCCCACGAGCTACCGTTGGAGTGAGAGGAACCCGCTTTATCGTAAAAGTTGACTAACACGGACCCCGATTATGCTTAGATACGTATCGATTTTGATTATTTGCGTTCTCATTACAGCCTGTGGCTCCAAAACTACAGTTATTCTCCTTCCCGATGAAGGTAAAGAGAGTGCCGGTGCTGTTATAGTGCAAACAGACAAAGCCTCCCAAATTGTCGACACGCCATATAGCCTCACTACGGTTAGTGGCGCCTCCGGCCAGCCTTCTCTTCCAGAACCCATAAGCAAAGAAAAAGTTTTTTCAGAATTTCATACCGTCATTCAAGCAGCACCCATTAAGCCTATCAGCTTTACGCTTTATTTTCTTACCAGCTCCACCACGCTAACCCAACAATCGAAAGAACAAATTCCTTTAGTTGTGGCTGAGGCAAAAAAAAGAGTTCCGTCTGAAATAAGTATTATCGGCCACACCGACTCAACGGGATCAAAAGAGTACAATAACAAACTCTCGCTGCAACGGGCCAAGGCAGTTGAAACACTCCTTGAAAACGAAGGCGCAGACATGACAACGGTCTATATCTCCCACCACGGCGAAGGGGATCCACTTATCCCAACCAAAGATAATGTTGCCGAACCCAAAAATCGGCGTGTTGAAATAATGATTCGTTAAAAAAGGCAGATCCATTGCTAGCCCGCCAAACTCATCTCCGCCTCTCCCATAAGGAGGTATTCAGCAGTATTGCCATAGGCTGTTTTGTGGCTGCTGTCCTCGGCCTGGCTGGACAGACGCAGTCCTGGCCGTTCGTCTCAATTGACAATTTTTTTCAAGACACTTTTTTAACACAAAAAGCCTCACATAAGGCCTCTGACAATATTACCATCATTGACATTGATGATGTAAGCCTTGAAGCTGTTGGTCAATGGCCCTGGCCCCGCTACCGAATTGCAGCATTCATTGAAACAATATCTGCCCTAGAGCCAAAAGCCATCGGTCTTGATATTGTTTTTCCTGAACCTGACAGTTCAGCGCTCATCAATATCAAGCAAACCTTTAAAAATGATTTCAACCTCGACATCTCATTCCAGGGAGTACCCTCTTCACTGACAGACAACGACGGCTATCTCGGGTCAGTAATTAAGAACTCAGGCACAGTAGGCGCCAATTATTTCTATTTTGACTATACAGGCAGTTCCGGCAGTTGTTCCGGGACAGACTTCTCAATTACAGGAGCAGAAAAACTCACACTTGACTCTGCCCGGGGACGACTTTGCAATACCGAAAAAATTTCAGAAAACATTTTGTTTCGTGGTTTCATTAATTGCCAAACAGACAAAGACGGCATGCTGCGACAGCTTCCTTTGCTTATCGAATACCAGAGCTCTATCTATCCAAACCTGACCCTGGCAACACTGTTAAAAGGACTTGGTGAATCTTCAGCCCAAATTGGCCAAAACCGCAATGGCCCCTATATTGAGGCAGGCCCGCATCATATTCCTATCTCAAAAACGGGGTACGCCATCCTGAACTTTCAAGGCCCGCCCTCATTGTATCCGACCCTTTCTGCTGTTGATGTCCTCAATAAAAAAATCAACCCTGTTGATATCAAAGACAAATACATCCTGATCGGCTCTTCAGCTATCGGCTTAAACGACCTGTATCCAACACCATTTGACCCCTTGTTCCCCGGCATAAAAACCCACGCTGTCATGCTGGAAAGTATTCTCGCCAATAAATCGATTCACGTGCCTTCATGGTCGCAAATTGCTCTGCCTCTGTTCACACTACTCTCCGTCATCATAATGCTGCTGCTCTTTACGGTAAACTCCAGACCATTCACTATGGTCATTGGTTCCTTGACCCTTGACACAATCCA
>JADGBM010000051.1:523-1039 GCA_015231515.1 Desulfobulbaceae bacterium | reverse complement strand
TTTTCTCTCTCCTAGCGTTCCTCTGGTTACCAAAATTGTGCTCTTTGCTCTGTTTTCCCTGCTACGCTATGCCACAGAAAAACGGCGAGCCTATATCTGGTTTCAGCGCCTGGCCAAAGCGCAGCGACTTACATTAGAATCCATGGCAACTGTTGCCGAGACACGTGATCCAGAAACAGGGGCTCACCTACAGCGCACTCAGCACTTCGTTAAGGCTCTGGCCGAACATCTCAGAGACAACAATATATACACTGAGATGCTAGATGATATGTATATCAAGCTCCTCGTTTACTCCGCACCTCTTCATGATATTGGAAAAGTCGGTGTGCCCGACGTCATCCTCACAAAGCCTGGCAATTTAACCACCGAAGAGTTTGAGCAAATTAAAAAGCACACATTATTTGGTGAAAAGGTTCTTGCACGAACGGCCAGGAAGATTGAGGGGGACAATTTTCTTGAGCTTGCCCGAGAGATCGCCGCTACACACCACGAAAAATGGGACAGGACAGGATACCC
>JADGBM010000051.1:0-431 GCA_015231515.1 Desulfobulbaceae bacterium | reverse complement strand
GATGCTACAGGCCCGCCTTCAACCACACAAAATCACGCGCCATTATGGTTGAAGGCCGAGGGACACATTTCGACCCACTGATTCTTGATGCCTTCCTTGCTCAAGAAAAAACTTTTCTTGAGATTTCCGCTCGCTTTTCCGACGAGGAGGAGCTCGTTCTGGGTGACCGATAATCCGTAACGAGTGCTTTTACAACCATGTTCCACACCATCACAAAGTTGGCTTGTGTCACGTTTTTCGAATGGATTCAATCAGGCTGGTGGTTGAAAAATTCGCTACCATGGGGATATTGATAACCTGCCCGCCCGCGGCAATGACCTCTTGAGCGCCAACAATTTTCTCAACTGGCCAGTCGGCACCCTTCACTAAAATATCCGGCATAATCTCGGTAATAAGGCCGAGCGGGGTGTCTTCATTAAAGATTACAATTA
>JADGBM010000050.1 GCA_015231515.1 Desulfobulbaceae bacterium | reverse complement strand
TCATTGGTAATTGCTTTGGCCAGTTATTACTACCGTAAAGACACCGGAAAAGGGTTTTCACTTAAAGAGCTTTTGGTCCCTGGTTTGCTGACTGGCCTGCCATTTGTTCTTATTGTTAAACAGCCGGGAAAGCTCTGAAACAGAGTTGTTTGCAGAATGATAAAAAAAGTACCAAGTAGGAAAAAAACGAGCGTTCGCATAATGTGATACTATTCGGCAAGGGGATCAGTTTTGAAAAGAATAGTGACATGTTCAAGCTGCCGAAAATCGACCGAAGGGGTTAACTTCACACGGTGGAACATACCCCGCTTGCTATCGAGCACCTCATCAACCGTTCCAATAGCAAGACCCTTAGGAAACATCCCCCCCATACCCGAGGTGACAATTTCATCGCCTTTATTGACCTCAATTTTTTTTAGGACATAGTGAAGTTGGTAACTCTTGCCATCCCCTTTTATAATGCCTTGGGCACGACTCTTTTGAACGATTGCATCAATGGCGGAGTTCGGATCGGTCGCCAGCAGAATTTTAGCATAATGCGGCGAAACATTGGAAACCTGCCCCACAACTCCTTCGAGAGTTATGACCGGCATGCCTCGTTCAACCCCTGAACTGCTGCCACGATTTATGGTAAGAGTTTTAAACCACAGGGAGGGGTCGCGCCCGACAATCTGGGCCGTCAGAACCGGGGTATCAAAAGATTGCTCAAGCTCAAGAAGGCGGCTTAAACGGACATTGGTTGCCGCAGCCTCTCTGTACTTGGCATTTAACGATTTATAGCGTTGAACTTCATCGAGAAGGTTCTTGTTTTCCTTGTGAACGCCAACCAAATCAAAGTAGGAGTCCCAGATACCGCCAAAAAAATTAGTGGTATGGGTCACAGCAGAACTGGCAACCCCAATCACTTCAAGGGCCAAACGATGCGGAAGGCTTAACTCTTTTCGCCCGATAGTTGTAGCTATAATGGTTAAAACGAGAGGGATGAGAATTGCCAGAATAAGGAATAACTTAAGCGGCTGAGACTGTTTTTTTTTTTCAGAACCCATTCGATGTAGTAAAGGTGGAGTAAGGCACTAAGCCATTGTCAGAAAATAACCTAGCCGCTTTAGTGAGCCAAGCCGTACGGTTAGGCATCATAAGTAGCCATGTTGTTTCTTGACGGCTCCTAACTAATAACAACTTCTCTTAATACAGAGATATTTTCCAACGCCTTTCCTGACCCTAAAACGACCGAGGAAAGTGGATCTTCAGCAATTATGATCGGCAGCCCGGTCTCTTTATTGAGTCGCTTGTCCAGATTTCGTAATAAAGCGCCACCTCCGGTCAGAACAATACCCTGATCGACAATATCAGCGGAAAGCTCCGGTGGCGTTAACTCCAGTGCCATCTTCACAGCCTCGATAATCGCATCAACCTGTTCTGAAATTGCATCCCGAATTTCACCAGAATTAATGGTCAGTGTCTTTGGAACCCCGGAAACCAGGTCTCGCCCTTTAATCTCCATAGTTTCGTAAGGCTCTTCCGGCATAACATCAGCGATGGTAGTCTTAATAACCTCAGCTGAATGCTCACCAATAGCAAGATTATGTTTTCGTTTAATATGATGCAAAATAGCATCATCCATTTTATCGCCGGCAACCCGAACCGAATTCGCATAGACGATACCTGCCAGGGAAATAACCGCAACCTCAGTTGTACCACCGCCAATATCAACGATCATATTTGCAGTCGGCTCAGTAATTGGCAGACCAGCGCCGATAGCCGCAGCCATTGGCTCCTCAATCAAGTACACTTCACGGGCACCAGCCGATTCAGCCGACTCTTTAACAGCCCTTTTTTCAACCTGGGTAATCCCAGAAGGCACGCTTATGATGATTCGCGGGTGTACCAAGGTTCGTCTATTGTGAACCTTGTTAATAAAATAGCGAAGCATCGCCTCCGTCACTTCGAAGTCAGCAATAACACCATCCTTAATTGGCCTGATGGCCTGAATATTTCCGGGAGTACGACCAAGCATCATTTTCGCTTCTTTACCAACAGCCAAAACCTTGCTTGTCCGATGATCCTGGCGTACAGCAACAACAGAAGGCTCTCGCAGAACGATACCTTTACCTTTTACATAGACAAGCGTATTCGCGGTGCCAAGATCAATGGCAAGATCATTCGAAAGCCAACCAAATAATTTATCAAAAGGACCAAACATTAGCAGATTTCCTCAAATAATTTTCAGTGAAAATTCCTCAACCCTCAATTACTTCAATTACTTATGTTATACATAAACTGGCACAAACTACCAAACTAAAATTGCATTAGCAAGGGAAATAGCAGGTGATCTTGCCGGTTCGTAACAAGAAATACCTTGACTTTTTTTTCACAGCCATGGTAATTAAACCTCCTCCGATTGAAACACAAATTGTGGGGCTATAGCTCAGCTGGGAGAGCGCCTGACTGGCAGTCAGGAGGTCAGCGGTTCGATCCCGCTTAGCTCCACCATAACCTTATTTCGTTGCGATCCAGCGAAAGCCCTTAGCCCCTTGCATGTGATCCATGCAAGGGGCTTTTTTTTAACCCTTTCTTTACCTCTCGCGGGAGACATTTTTTGCCGCACACAAAAAAGAGAGTCAATTTTTATGGCGTCATTAGTAATAATTCTCTTGCCAAAAACAACTTTTTATAACGCCAAAACCAAGATTTTGAGCAAACATCCAACTCTGTGAACAACCCTTACGACATATACAAAATCCTCAACAAGTCGAATTGCCGACAATGCCTATTGCCTTCGTGCATGGCCTTTGCCGTAGCTCTTGTGCAGGGCGGGAAAAAGCCTAAAGATTGCCCATATCTGACATCTGAGAGCATTGCACTTTTAAATTGTCACGAATCACCTGAAACCCTTGAAACTGATCAAGAAAAAATTCTTACCACCCTGAAAGACGAAGTTGCAAAGACCGATCTTTCAGCGACAGCTGCTCGGCTCAATACCCAGTTTGTGGATGACAAAATCGGCATCAGCTGCCTGGGGAAAACCTTTTGGATAGACGGCCTTGGGCGCCTGAGTTCAGAGTGTCACACCAACCATTGGGTCTATCTCCCTCTACTGCACTATATCCTGCACAGCAAAGGCAAGAAGCCACAAGATAACTGGGTAAATTTCGGCGGCCTGAAAGGGGCTACAAAGGCCTGGGCCCAGTATTTTTCCCATCGCTGCGAGGACGCGCTACGGCAACTGGCTGATGCTCACCCGGAGCTGCTTTTTGAGATTTTAGATATCTTTGGCGCTAAGAAAAAAAAGAATATAACCAATGCTGACTACTGCCTGGTCATCGAACCGCTACCCAACGTCTTACTTATGATTAACTATTGGCCGCCGGAGGATGATTTCAACTCCCAGCTCACACTGCTCTTCGACACATCAACCCAGGACAATCTTGATCTGGACTCTCTATATCTAATCAGCAGAGG
Source organism: Desulfobulbaceae bacterium (assembly GCA_015231515.1). Lineage (NCBI taxonomy): Bacteria > Pseudomonadati > Thermodesulfobacteriota > Desulfobulbia > Desulfobulbales > Desulfobulbaceae > Desulfobulbaceae bacterium. Next base: position 17,258 of record JADGBM010000050.1, on the reverse strand, counting down.
TCTTGTTGAGATGTTCCGCGAGTTACTCGTTAAACACAGCAAGAACGGGAAGTTGTTCTAGCAATAAGACACAACAGGTTGGGAGTAAAACCGTTATCAAGTTCGACAAAAAACAAATTCCTTCTCACCGGACAGGGCTTCATTAAAACGGTACCCATTGCCCGAGAAATCCTGCAGACATTGGGCCTTGGTGATTTTGTTTTTAATGATGAAATCTGCGACAAATACCGTAAAGCCCAGAGATAATGCGCAGATGCCCCTGGGCAAAGTCAAAATCAGTTTTGGAATAGGTCTCAGCAGTAATCCCGCGGTAGACATCACCTTTAAAAGCCAGCAATGCCTGTTTGGCCGTGGTCAAGTCAAAGGTCTCTTTAAACTCCTGAAAACGCTTAAAATTAAGCGCCGCCAACTTAGGGCTTATTTTCATAAGATGCCTAATACTCCGCCAAAAATCTTTATCCAGAGTTTTTTAATATCTTCAACAATCATATAGAGTGCGGGTACCAGAACCAGAATAATGGAGGTTGAAAACAGTATGCCAAACCCCAGTGAAATAGCCATTGGAATGAGAAAGCGGGCCTGGCGCGATTGTTCAAAGATCATTGGCATTAACCCGAAAAAGGTGGTCAAGGTGGTCAGTATGATCGGCCTGAATCGGCGGACACCGGCATTAACAACTGCCGAATAATGGGTAGCGCCATCCCGAACCTGGCGGTTGGCAAAATCGATCAATACCAGTGAGTCGTTCACGACCACACCAGACAAAGCGACAATGCCAAACATGCTTAAAAGACTTAAGCTATACCCCATGATCAGGTGTCCGACAATTGCCCCAACCACCCCGAAAGGAATACTAATCATGATTATGGCAGGCTGGATGTAACTTTTAAATGGTATGGCCAACAGCACATAAACAATAATCATCGCTATACCCATCCCCCTTGCCAAAGCCAGCATGCTTTCCTTGCGATCAGACTGCTTTCCTTCAAAACTATAATTTAAGCCAACATACTTCTGCTGGAGTTTGGGTAAGGTTTCCTGCTTTATAGCCTCACCCACCATTTGAGCCTGACTCTGAGGGGTCACGTCACAGGTTACGGACACGACACGCCTACCATCCCTCCGGTCAATACTGGTGTAGGCCTTTCCACGTTCAACATCCACAACATCAAGGAGCGGAACCTTAACCCCCTTTGGCGTGCTGATCATCATTGTATCAAGATAATACTCAGCCTGGCGCTCATCATCAGGGTTGCGCACCATAATTTTCATTTCATTGCGCCCCCTGAGCTGCGTAAATACTTCGCTGCCAAAATAGGCGTTCCGTATTTGCCTGGCAACCTCAGTTGGCGTTAATCCAAGCTGATATCCTTGCGTTTTCAGCCTGAAATCGAGCTGGTCCTTGCCCGCCGTAAAACCATCGTCAATATCAGAAACAATAGGGAAAAAACCTAAGGCCTCAGCCAGTTCCGCACTGGCCTGTTCAAGAATCCGCGTATCACGGTGCTGAAGTTCAATCGTAAGCGCGGCGCCTGAGCCCGGCCCGCCAAAATCGGATCGGAACTTCATGGTTTCAACACCTGGGATGTTACCAGTTGCCTGGCGCCACTTCTGGGTAAACTCATTAGTCGTGATCCGTCGCTCTTCAGGCGCAATCATAAACACCTGAACCCAGGCTGTATTTTTATCAATAAATGACAAGATGCCCTTAGTCTGATCGTCGCGACCAATTGTCTCAAGAAGCTCATCGGCCGTGGCAAGCAAGCGATCGTGCACCTTAACCGTCTGTTCAACGGGTACCCCGACCGGCAGCGTTACACTGGCGTAGGAAAAATCAGACTCGATTTTGGGGAACATTTCAAACCCCATCCGCCCGCTTTTCACATAGCCCAGGGTAATCACTAAAATGGCAATTCCCACGGCCGTGGTGACATACCTGAAGCGCAACGACATCTGCACAAATGGCCCATAAACGTTTTTGACAAAGCTCATAAAACCTGCGGAAAACTTCTGCTGCTGCGCAAAAATTGCCTTCATCAAAAAATTGGTGCTCTCTTTTTGATGACCCAAATGGGCAGGCAGGACAAACAGGGCCTCGACAAGAGAGATAAAAATTACACAGGCAACCACCACTGGGATATTTCTAAAGATCTTGCCCATTGTTCCTGGAACAAAATAGAGGGGCAGAAAGGTGACGATATTGGTCATAATACTGAATACCACAGGGGTAGCAATCTCTTTAGCGCCGATAATTGCCGCATCAAGTCTACTATAGCCCCGCTGGATATAACTATAGACATTTTCACCAATAACAATGGTATCATCCACCACAATTCCCAAAGAGATAATAAAGGCGAACAGGGAGACCATGTTGATGCTGACATCAAAGCTTGGAATAAACAGCAGAGAGCCTAGAAAGGAGATCGGGATGCCCATGGTAACCCAGAAAGCCAATCGTAGTTCAAGAAAAACCCCCAACAGAACAAACACCAGACACAAACCAAGTAGACCATTTTTAACAAGCAGGTTGATGCGCTGCCGAAACATCTCAGACCGATCATCGACAATATCGACCGAAACTCCCTGGGGAAGAATCTGTTTGAGCCTCTCCAGATGCGTTTGCACAGCATCAGAAACCGTTATCGGTGTCTGTTTGCCAACCCGATACACTTCGATACCCAAGGCCGGTTTGCCGTTATAGACCTGAAACTGATCAGTGTCCTCAAAGCCATCCTTAATTACAGCAATCTCACCCAGAGTTACATTCGTTCCACCCACAGCAGAGATAATCGGTATCTTCGAGAACTCTTCCTTGAAATCTTTCCGTTCTTTGAGCCTGACCAGGATCTCACCACCCTTGGTCTTAATACTGCCCCCGGGAAGGTCAAGAGAAGCCGCTTTTATTTGGGCGGCGACATCGGCAAGTTTAAGATTGTACTCCCGAAGTGTTTTTTGCGAGATCTCAATACTCATCTCAAGGGGCCGTTCCCCCAAAAGTTCAGTCTGGGTAATCTCTTCATCCTGTAACAGCTGATCCCGGACAACTTCCGTCACTTCACGAAGTACAGATCTTGGCAAATCACCGTAGATAATTAAATTGACCACCCGCCGTTTCCTTGAAGGCACGATGACCACTGGCTCTTCAGCCTCAACCGGAAATGATGATATCCGATCAACCTCATTCTTGATATCGGTGGCCAGCTGTTGCAGATCAGTATCGACCACCGCCTCAACAGTGACTCGTGCGACACCTTCATTGGCACTGGAGGAGATCTCTTGAATGCCATCCACCCCCTGAATCGCCTCTTCAATGGGCAGGACTATTCCCTGTTCAATTTCCTCAGGGCTGGCGCCAGGATAGGCAACCGTTATCGTGACGTTATCGAGGGAGAACTCGGGAAAGACCTCCTGTTTTATCTTGGTACCCCAGATAAAACCACCAACCAACAGAAAGATCATCAGCAGATTTGCCGACACCGAGTTCTCTGCCATCCAGGCCATTGGCCCTTTCTTGAAATTCGTTTCCATAGCCGGCTATTCCTTTACGGTCCCCTTTGACTTCCAGGGTTCTTGCCCGGCAATCTTAAGAGGCATCGCTTCGATAGGAGCCGGCAACTGTGAGACAATCAGGCGACTCGTTTCGTTCAACCCTTCAGCAATATAGGCAAACTCAGCATCCTCCCAGGCCACGGTTACCGGCAGGATGTGCAACGTCTCTTCCTGGGTTGCGACATAGACGTTTCGCTTATCCTGCAGGGCAGAGCGAGGAATCTTATAGATATTACTGATCTCACGCCCACGTATTTCAACCCGGACAAAGCTGTTAATCAGAAGGGGCGCTTTGTTGTTTTCGGAGCTCATCGGTTTGCTGATTTCAACTAAAATACGAGCCATAAGGCCGTCCTGCTCTAAATCTGGGAGAAGTTTAAGGATCTTCCCCTTAAAACGATTCTCACCAGAAAAAACGGTAACGTTTGATGGTTGCCCGCCCCCTCCTGGCATTACAATCCATTGCAGCTGGTTGGTCGGCACGGTTATCTCAATCCAGAAGCTATCAACACCAACAAGAGTGGCGATTACAGTCTGCGTGGTAATTTGCGATCCGGTGTTAACATGTTTTTCACGAACTATTGCTGAAAAAGGCGCCCTAACAGTGGTCCGAGACAGATCAAGCTCGGCCTTTTCCACCTCAGTCTGCGCCGTCTGAATTTTAACCTGAGCTTTGGCAAGTTGCGGTTTTCGCAAGGCTATATCTGCCGTAGAGCTGTCGACATCAGTTAAAGTTGAGATCAACTCCCATTCCTGCCTAGCTACATTTTGACTTCCCTCCTCAAGGCGCAAGTCTGCATTAGCTTGGGCGAGTGCATCTTTTTTCTGCTTCACGGCCAAATTGAAATCAGTGTCATCCAGCTGCGCAATAACATCGCCTTTGGCAACCATACCTCCACGAACAAGGTCGGGGTGTACGCTCACAACCATCCCGGCAACACGACTCTGGAGGGCAATCTCCTTAGCAGGCTTGATCCTGCCAAAGGCCTTGACAATGACAGGTTCAACCGTTGAGCGTACCTTCATCACCTCGACAAGGGCCTGCATTTTATCCGGTGTTCGGCGCTTCGCCTCAGGTTTTGAGGCCATAAGGTATTTAAAACTTGCCACCCCAACGCCAAGTAGAACAACTACCATAGCAAGAGCCAACAGGCGTTGCTTTAGATTGCGGGTAGGAATATGCGTATCACTGGAAACAATGTTGTCTTTGTTATCATCTATCATTTTTGTAACCTGTTGGTTGTTATTTCGCTAACAGCTAACAGCTAATTGCTAATTGCTAACAGCTAAGAGTTATCCAGCCAGGATCCGCCCAGCGCCTTATACAAATGAATTCTAGCAGCAATCATCTGCTCGCGTGCCTTTATGGTATCAAACTGTAGTTGCAGAAAATTGAGCTCCTCTTTAAGCACATTGACAAAATCAGTACTGCCGTTCAGATAACGTCGCCTGGCCTCCCGCATAGTTTCCTCAGAAAGGCGAAGCTGATTTACCAGTGAGGCAACCGTTTTTCGGTACTGATCCTCTTCGGTAAGGGCGTTTTCCACTTCCGAAATGGCGGTCACAACTGTTTTACGATAGGTGGCCAACCGCTCATCGGCAACAGCCTTCACCCGCTCAACTTCGGCCTGGCGTCGGTGACCGTCAAAAATTGGCCCGGTAATGTTCCCCGCCAGATTAAGCAGCCAATTATCAAAAATTGAACCAAGTTCATCGCCGTTATAGGTGTGCGAAGCGGTAAGTTTAAGGGCGGGCAGTCTATCCGCCTTGGCAACGGAAACCTCCCATTCACTTGACTTTAATTTTGATCCTGCCGAACGAATATCCGGGCGCTGGGCAATAAGGTCGGCAGGCAATCCAATTGCCGGCACCTCCTGCAGCTGTGGAAAGGCAAACTGGCTCAAGGTGTCTTGGTAAAATGATGTTTTGCCAGTCAACAGGGCAAGCAAGCGGTTAATTTTTTCTTGGGAGCTTTTCACTGGAATCAGCGCCGCTTTAATTTTCTCAATGGTTTGCTGCTGTTGATAGATGTCGAGGGCGGTTGATTTTCCCCGCGAAAACCGCAGCTTGATGAGGTCAAGCAGCTTCTCCTGTATTTCCAGCTGCTGATTAAAGAGGGTCTCCTGCTGCCGTGCAGAAATCAGAGCCAGCCAATTTTCGACCAGCTGGCCGGTTAAAGAGAGAATCGCAGTCTTCACATCATTTTCTGAAGCCTGAACCAACAGCAGAGAACTTTCTCTATCGGCTTTAACTTTACCCCACAGATCGACTTCATAGCTGGCAGAAAAACCTAATGACCAGGCTTCGGTACTGCTTTTTGATCCGGTTGCTGCGTGACTCCCGGCATACGACCCACCAGAGGCAAAATTGATAGCCGGATAGAGATCCGCCCCCGATTTAACCGCAGTGTAGCGAGCCTGCTCCAGACGGGCCCAGGCTTCCTGCACAGAGAAATTTCCACTGATGGCTTCAGCAACAAGCGCGTCCAGCTCAGCACTGCCAAACTCCTTCCACCACGGCTCCGAAGAGTCATCCTTTTCAGAATACAAGGTGAACTGAGAAGGAAGCGCAGGCGTTCGATCTTCACGGAAAGCGGCCAGATAGGGATCAAGATAGGAACAGCCGGCAAGGACTATCAGGATAAGGATAGCAGCCATTATGGGTTTAATATATGACACTACTGTTTTCAATATTTTCCATTTCCATTAAAGGTTTAATTTAGATATTAAAGCACCAACAAATATGAGTTAGTCTCAGACTTCACAAAATCCCCCTGAATCCCCCTTTGCAAAAGGGGGACTCAGGGGGATTTTTTATCTTATATGCTTACTCTTTAAGGTACAGCAAACCCTTCCACTGCCCTGGTGATCTGGTAGTAGTTTTTAAAGACCTCAAAGGTGGCAAAGATATGATTAAACTTTGCCCGGCTCAATTTGGCGATGGCATCTAAAAGATCTGTTTCGGTCTCCAGCCCCTCCTTGTATTTCAAATCAGTAATTCGCAAATTTTCCTGGGCCTGTTCGATACTGCTGAGGGCGACTGCAGCGTTTTCCACATTTACATCATAGTCTAACAGAAGATTGGTCAACTCAGTCTTTAAATCCTGCTTCATTTCGGCGAGATCATACTGAATAATTCGTGAATCCAGTTTTGATTTTCGGACAGTTGAACGTTTCTTAAAACCATCAAAGATATTTAGAGACATAACAAGCTGCCCTCGCACCTCTTCGCTTGCCGTGCTGCCATTCATACTTTGATAATCATCATCGTATCTTCGGTAACTTGTCGTTGCATCAACCTTTGGGTAATATGCAGCATAACTGGCTTTAACCTGCAAGTCGGCAGCTGCCGCCAACTCTTCAAGAACGCGAATCTCGCTGCGCTTTTCAAGCATTGCCCTTTCAAGTTGTTCATATGGTTCAACATGTGGCAATAAGTCAAACTCGGAAAAAGTGAGCTCATCAATGCTGATCTTCCTGTCAACAGCTCTTCGCAAATTTTGAGCGCTTTTGGCAAGATCAGCTTCTGCCTTTTTCAACGATATCTTCGCGTTGTCCAGATCAACCTTAAACCGAAGCAGCTCATTTTTATCGATCAGCCCGACATCAAAACGGCTTGAAGCATCTTCATAACTCTTCAACAGGGTGTTGTGCGTATCTTCCTGTAACCTCAGGCTTGCCTTGCGACTGAATATTTCCACATATCTCAGGGCGACACTGAGGTAAATATCCTGTTTAATTCCTGAAAGTTTAAGTTCTTCGGCGTCGCGCTGCAACCTGGCAGAGGCAATTGTATATCTGTCCTTGAACCCTCGGAACAGGTTCCAGGTCACTGCCCCATAGGCGACAGAATTTTCTTCGTTTTCAAAGGCTGTACTTTCATCAAGACGATTCAGTGTATAGGACAGATCAAAGGACGGCAAATAGCCGCTTTTAGCAACAGTTTGTTCTTCCTGGATTTTTTCAAGTTTGGCCTGAAACTGTTCAACAATCTCCCTGTTCTCGACAGCCGTCTTTTGCAGAGTAATAAGATCTGTAGCAAAGCTCCCCTGGGCAAAAAAAACAAGCAGGACAATAGCACTAACAGATGGTCTAAGCATTTTCATTTGCACGACTCCTTTCAAATCCTATGAAAAAGACAAGTAATGATGGAATAACAAAAAGAGTAAATACGGTGGACATGGCAAGCCCTCCGAGCAGAATGCTGCCAAGCCCCCGATACAGCTCACTACCGGAACCAGTTGAAATAACCATTGGCGACATGGCAAGAAGGCTGGTTGTCGCACTCATAAAAATTGGCCGGATCCGGGTACGAACTGCATCGGAGACCGCTTCTATCCCTGCCAGGCCGTTGTAGCGGACATTATTAAGAGATTGATGCACGATCAAAATAGCGTTATTGACCACAGTGCCGATCAGGATAATAAAGCCAAGCATACTTAGCACATCAAATCCCTGGGGGGCAATAAAAGTATTTACTGCCGCCAGACCGACAAAACCTCCAGCAGCAGCCAAGGGCACCGTGAAAAGAATTATCAGCGGGTAGAGGAAATTTTCAAACAAAGCCGCCAGCAACAGATAGGTGATGATCAGAGCCAAGAGAAGATTCCACTGCAGTGCCTGCTTCGTCTGGACAAGCTTGTCGGCGTTGCCGCCCACTCTGACTTTCACATCACTTAACTGCCCTGCTTGCTGCAGTGAGGCAACAATATCAGTCTCAATAAACTCCATGGCGCTTTGCAGGGGCATATCGGCCGGTGGAGTCACCTGCAAGGTTATTGTTCTGTCCCTTTCCAGATGGTTTATCTGTGGCATTCCCTCACCATAGGAGATATCAGCCAGATCGCCAATCCGCACCAGATTGCCGTAGGGAGTAACAATCGTGCCATTTAATATCTGTTCCGGCGAACCGCTGACACTCTCTTTTCCTTTTAACACCAGATCGACCTGCTTGATCCCTTCAGGACGGTACTCTTCGATTTTACGACCATCCATCAAAATGTCGACATAGACACCAAGATCTTCTTCGTTAAGTCCGTTGGCCGCAATTTTTTCCTTATTCGGAATCAGGTTTGCTTCCGGGTAGCTGGTTTCAATGGAGGGAACCGGACGTACCTGAGTATTTTTCATCTTGCCGGAAATAGTGCCGAAAAGGGTGCGTGCCGCCGCAATAATTGAGTCAATCTCCTGTCCGGAAATATTGACATCAACAGTCCGCCCCTTACCGATGCCAGACTCAAAGATTCCGGCTTGAATACTGACCCCGAACACACCGGGAATAGCACTCATTATCCTTGAAAAAAGAGGAATTAACTCACGCGCCCTGGTCTCGTGTTTGCCGATACCGCCAAACAGCGTGATTCGATCAGCGCCGACATAAAACATCCTGGAAATTTGCGGAAATCCGTCTTTTCCATCTTCCTTGAAATAGGGTTCCGCTTCATCATAGATATGTTTACCCATGCTTTTGAGTTTCTCCACAGAATATCCGGGCGGCGGAATCAGAATATTTAAAATAAGATTTCTGTTGCCCTGCGGCAGATACTCAGCACTCGGCATTAGCCAGGCCGTAACACCAACGGAAAGGCTGGTGAAAAAAATTATGGTTAAAAGCCTGGTCACAATATTTTTCATACAGAAATTAGCGCCTTTCATAATCGCACTGGAAAACAGTGGCCCAACATAACTTTTTTGCAGCCAGTTCAGATCTTCCGGCCCAGGACTGACGTTTGATTTCGACCTGTAAAACAGATGAAACAGTGTTGGAATAACAGAAATCGAAACAATCAGGCTCAGAAAAATTGAGGCTGTGATGGCAATAGCTATATCACGAAAGAGCTGCCCCGCTTCTTCCTGAATAAAAATAACCGGCAAAAAAACAGCGACTGTCGTGGCCGTTGAGGCAAGCACCGCACCCCAGACTTCCTTGGTGCCTTCATAGGCGGCCGCAAAGGCCTCCTTGCCTAATTTCCGGTGGCGGTCAATATTTTCAAGCACAACAATTGAGTTGTCCACCAGCATCCCCACGGCAAAGGAGATACCTGCCATACTGACGACGTTTAAGTTACGGTTTAACAGCCAGAGAAACAAGAATGAACCAACGGCTGAAACGGGAATGGCGATACCGGTAATAAGAGTTGAGCGTAGACTGCGTAGAAAAAGAGGCAGAACAGCGATCGCCAGAACTCCACCGATTAAAATATTTTGCTTCACTAGATTTGTGGCAGTATTTATGTATGGTCGCTGATCGTACACCCAATCGAAGTTCAGACCGTTTTGGGCCAGAATGCCATCATTTAAGCGTTTAATCTCTTTCTCCGCCTGATCTGTCATTGCCAGAACATTGGCCCCTTTTTCTTTTCGAACCCCGACAACAATAACCTGCTTACCATCTTTGAGAACGGACGTATCCTCCTTCTTGTACCCTTTACCAACTTCAGCCACATCCCGCAGATAGACCCGTTTAATGCCGTCATCAAAAATGATAACCCCAAGCATATCATCAACGGACTGAAACTGGCTGGTTGTCCGAATACGGTAGTTCTTTTTGGCCATACCGAGAATGCCAGCTGAGATATTTACATTGGCCGCACGGATGGCACCAATAACCTGATTAATAGTAACCTGGACTCTAGCCATCTTTTCGGCATCAAGAGTAACGTCAAGGGTATTGTCGGTGCCGCCAAAAACAAATAAAGAACCAACTCCCTGTATCCTTTCAAGGTGCTGCCGGACGTTGTCTTCAAAAAAAGTCCGGAAATGGTTAATGTGCTCGGTTGTCTCTGGTAGTGTTTGCAGGGTCAGCCAGATTACTGGCGAGCTGTTGGCACCAGCGGATTCAATAGTAGGTTTATTGGCATTTTCAGGATAATTACTGACCTCGTTCATTTTATTTGAAACACGCAGCAGGGCATCGTCAATATCGGTGTCAATTTTAAAGGAGAGGGTGATGGTGCCAAAGCCGTTATAGCTTGAGCTTTCCATCTTGGTAAGCCCCTGGAGCCCTTTTAGAGTTTTCTCCTGCTTTTCGATAATCTCTTTTTCAATCTCGTATGGAGTGGCGCCTGCCCAGGTAGTGCTGACGGTAATTTCAGGAGTCTCAACGTCGGGGGTAAGCTGAACCGGCAGTTTATTAAGCCCGATAAGGCCAAACATGACCACCAGAATAACCCCCACCGCCACACTGACCGGCTTACTGATAAAAAATCGAATCACATCCATTAGTTTTCTCCTGCTACCACAACTGCCTGATCAGGGCGAAGACGTTCGTTGCCTTCAACAACAATGGGCATTCCCGCTGCAAAATAGGGGTTATCAGCGCCGATCATATTGCCCAGGTAGGAGACAATGTTGACCGGCAGGATAGAGGCCTTCCCATCTTTTATCGTGTAGACAAAATCTTTGCCCTGAAATTTAACCAGGGCATCACGGGGAATAAGACTGACTGTCTTGGGCATACTTGTGGGCACAAACACTGTTGCCGACATATTGGCCGCTATCTTGTCCTGCCGAGGAATACGAACCTTCAGAAAGATATTTTTTGTTTTTTCGTCCGCGACAGGATCAAAACCATCAATTGTGCCGGTAATCTCGGTGGAGAAAGCATTTATCTGCACAGGAACCTCTTGACCGGATTGTGTAAACTGCAACAGTGTTTCGGCGACAGGAACCCGAACAATCAGGTCCTTAACCGAGCCAAGAAGAACAAGATTCTTACCCTGCTGAACCCAGTCACCGACATCGATATTTTTCTCCAGAACAACCCCGTCAAAGGGGGCATATATGATGCTTTTATTTTTTTGGATCGTAAGCATAGCAATGGAGTTACTGACTATCTGTTTTTCCTTGAGGGCATCCTGATAGGCGTAAAAAGCATCATCAAAAACTTTTTCGCTTACACCCTTTTCAAGATACAGCGTGTTAAGTCTCTGATAATTTTTCTCGGAGTAGTTGATCTTCAGTTCAATCTGCTCAATTTTGGATCTGGTCAGAGCAATCTCCAGATCCAGCATCTCAGTGTTAATTGTGACAATTGGTGCGCCGGCCTTAACCCTATCACCGTTGCTTATATGCACCTCTGTGACCAATCCTGCCACCTCAGAGGAGAGGTGACTGGTTCGGTCATAATCAAAAACCCCGATAAACGAGTTATTCTCAGCAACTTCCTGCTGTACAATAGCCGTGGTTACAACTTTCGCTGGAGGAGGATCCTGGGCAAAAGCGGTAGATCCAAAAACAACGATCAACAAACCTAGTAACGATATAGTTTTCATTACAACTCCCCTGCTCTATTTTTTGGGTAAACGCCCATGCATTGTTTCAAGATTGCGGACGATCATTTTGAGTGATTTTTTAACAATTTCCTGCTCATTTTCGGTAATGCCACGAACCAGATCCTCTGAAAAAGACTCAAAAACCTCAAAAACATTCTCAGTTATCTCTTTTCCTGTATCAGTTAAAAGCACCTGCGCAGCTCTTCTGTCCTTGGGATCACTTCGTCTTTGTATCAACGCCTTTGCTTCCAATCTGTCTAAAATTCTCGACATATTAGCCGGAGTCTTGCCGGCAATCTCACCTACTTGACGTTGTGTCATCCCTGAAGTGCAGGAAAGATTCTTCAGGAGATGAAGCTGTTCGATGGTCAGATCGAACGGGCTCAGAATCTTCTCAGCAAAATTCCTCATATCCTGTGCTGTCAAGTGGATGAGTCGTCCTAACGCTTCGTCATCACATGGGGGCATAAACTAACCTCTCGATAGTGTCGTTTTGCTACCGCGGCAACTCAACTCGGGCGCAAACAACAATAGTTAACTTGTCAATAGTTGACCGGTCAAATATATACAAGTTAACTAGTTTGTCAAGATTTTTATCACACGCCTCCTCACGTCTCCCAACACCTACCCAAGCTCAACCATACCACTGGTTGGATTATTTTTACTGACGAAACATATTGTTTGACAAACGCAGATCGTTCGACCGTATAATATCAAATGAGCAGGTACTCTGTTCAAATGTGCCATCTTGCAACAGGCTAGATAGGGGACATAAAAACCAGAGCGTAGAATTCAGCTGTCAGAGTTGTAAAAATCCGGCGATTTATTGTAGCGCCGCTTTCTTACACCTGTTCCCTGGATTCACAGATAGATAAGGAACAATGCGGCATTCAAACTCCGGAAACAACCTTGCATCTCTTCACTCAACAGTGGCAAAAACTACGTTCTATTCTCACCTGTTACTCTGTTGCGGCGTTGTCACCTTTATAATTTCACCCATAACCACATGGGCCAACACCTCCAGCAACAGCCCTGCCTATTCAGAGGCAGTCACCGCGCTCTCTCTCCAGGCCCATGACGGTTCCATTGGCGCCATGCTTAAACTAGCGCAACTGTATGAGAACTCTGAGTCAGACACCTTTTCCATTGAAGAGTCTTTTAAGTGGTATCTTGCCGCAGCCGAGTCAGGCCACGCCCAGGCCCAACGCAGCGTTGGTGCGATGTATGAACTTGGCCGTGGAACCCCTGTCGATTATGAGCAAGCCGCTCACTGGTATGATAAATCCGCAGTTCAAGGCTCTGCCCGAGCCCAAACAAACCTCGGCTACCTCTACAAAAATGGCTTAGGGGTCGAACAAAATCTCTCAAGGGCCTTTTCACTCTTCACAGAAGCGGCCAACCAGGGATATGCCCGAGGTCAAGTGTATCTTGGCGAAATGTTCCAGGAAGGCCGCGTTGTAAGCACCGATTTTGAGGCGGCACGAAAATGGTACAGCGAAGCCGCACTTCAGGGTTATAGTCGTGGCCAGCTCAGACTTGGCCTACTCTTTGAAAAAGGTCTCGGGGTCGACCAGAATTACCAGACCGCAGTTCATTGGTACAAGAAGGCTGCCAATCAGGGGTTCAAGCCTGCTCAACTGCAATTAGAGAAACTCCAGAACCTCCTCGCTAACAACAGTCAAGATACCACTTCCAACCCGAATAGATCGCGGATCCTGGTACCACCGGAGTATGTTGCGCGAGCCAACGAACTGGCTAAGTACGAGTTAGGTCGTCTGGCCAAAGAACCCCCTGCTCCCTCGACACCTCAACCAGAGTTCTTCCCCTCAATTATGCAAATGGAGTGCAGTGATTTTAATGTGCACTATTTCGATAGAGAAATCCTTGCCGTTGAGGCTGAAATAAAAAACGACGACCCGGGGTTGAAGTTTGAATCCGGCTACAGTTTTCACGATGGTGATGTTGACAATGACCGGCAAAGTGTTTTTGCCGGCCTGTCCTGGGATCTATTCAATGACGGCCTTTTGGAAAACAAAAGCCAGTCGAGACGTTTTGAGTACCAGCGAGAGATAGAGGAGATCAGAGCAGAACAACTGCGCCACAAAGATCTTTTCAAGTGCCGTGACACCTTTCTTTTCTATTCGTTTAACAGCGTAAAAAACGCCATCCAACAACGAAAAAAAGAAGTGCTGTCACAACTGTATGAACTGAGCCGAAAGGCCTATTTCCTCGGCGACATTCTTGCCGACGACCTTTTAAAGGTAGAATATGAAGCAAAAAAAACCGACACAATACTCAACAAATATACTATACAAAATCAGCAAATAGTCAGCGAACAGCATAACTTGTTACCACAACTTCCAGAGATACTGGCACCAGATTTACCGTCGCTCATCCATGCGGTTGAAACAGATTCAACCTACCAAAAAATCGCCCAGCTATCCGAAGCAATCTTAGAAGAACAATACAATCCGCTCTATGAAAAGCGCCTTCGTTTCTTTGTGAAAACTGGTGTAAACGAGAATCAAGGCAACCTCAGTTCCGGGGATATAAGCTCTGGTATTTACTTCAGCACACCGCTAATTCGCAAGAAACAAGATGTTCTGCCTTACAAGATCGGGCGCATCAAAGCGCTGTTAAAAAAAGAACAGGAAGACATCATTAAAGAAGCCGCCAGACTGCATAATGCCTACGGCGAAAAACTCACTGATGCAGAAAAGCTTTTTTTCCAGCAACAAACTGTTGCAGAGCGGTTACGGAGATCCTTGTACATCTCGCAAAACAGAAAAAACACCACTGGCACTTACGGATTTGACGAACACATTCTTGTTTTGCGCCATTTGGATGAACTCCTGGACAACCGCTTCGAATACATTGCCGTCCAAGAAAGTCTTTATCGGCAGCTTCTGCATCTGTTCACCTTGACCCAGACTGACTGGCGGCAGGAGTTCATTGCACAGGTAGGCCTCGGTTCCAAAATGAAACGCGGCAGGACAGGTAATCGCGCAATTTACATCTGGGCCAATGAGTTTCAAAAATATGATAACAAGCTTATCGAACAGGTCTTTCTTGCCAAAGGGCTGGACAAGGCTGTCATTTCAGCCTCCAAAAACATCGACAGACAAAAACTGGATCACTTTATTGAACTGGCAAAATTCAATGGAATCCGTACAGAGCTTATGCTCAGTGAAAATAGCTGGGTGCTTCCGGAAAAATGGCCAACTGTCCAACTCGCAGTTGAAGAACTCTGCAAGTTTGGACAACCAATCCACCTGGATATAGAACCACACACCTTACCAGACTATCAGGACAAAAAGCAGGAATACAACACCTATTTCTTTGAAATGATACGGAAGATCCGAGTAATTACAGACGAGCACTCAATCGAGCTGAACATCGCCCTACCGGTCTTGCATAACTCTGATTTTGTCGATGCGATCGCCAGTCTTTCAGATCACATCTACATTATGGCCTACGGCAAACTAAACCAAGAAAAACTCAAGGACAAAATCGCACCTTTTTCAAACATCGATAAAGATAAACTTGTTCTTGCTCTTCGCCCCAAGGACTTCACCAACGAACTTGAGCAGGAAGAGTTTATTGATGTCACCTTTGAGCAAGCCGGCCTCACCAACTTTGCCTTGCATGATTTTGCCCAATTTATTCAAATGGCAGGGAATAACTCTTTATGAAAATTCGTAACAAAAAAACATATTTCTCGTCCATGCCAGAAGGACAAGCGCCTTACAATCCTTCCAGGAAACTATCCTCCACAATCTATTTTATTGCCCTATCAGCAATCGTCGCCTACCTGATATTTTACGGCACAACCCGCATCCTGTATCTGGAAGCACGAGGTCAGGTTGAAGTCGGCAGATACCTGATTCACGCCAATCTTGATGGAACCATAAACAAAATTCTTGTTAGTCAGGGCGACACCGTCAGCAGCGGCCAATCCCTTGTCAACATCCTGCAGCCTACCAACAAACCATCCGTCGCCAAAGACCTTTTAAAGACCAACCTTGACATCAACCAGAAAGAGGCTGACTTACAGCTATTAAAAAGTTCATTCAAGACACTTTCTGTTCAACAATCTTCTACCAGCGACCAGACAATTCTCCCGGTCAGTATCATCGATATTGACAACGACATCCGGATAAAACAAGCCAGACTATTTCAGCTTGAGCAACAGGCCAAAATCGATCCATCCCCAAACCTTGCTGCCCCAATAAACGACAACCAGCGTTTACTCGAACTTAGCCGTAACGACCGGTCACAACTCACTAAACTTATGCAGGAAAAACAGGTCATCTCTCTTGCTGCCGACAGTCTAAAAATGGAAATTGACTCTTTAAAGCGTTACCGTGATGAGTTGTTGGCAGCTGAACAACAAAAACTGGCCCTTAAAATTGCATCACTCAAAGGAGATGTCCGCCTTTTACAAAACTATCTCGCCTCCTTAGAGCAGGAAGGCAACCAGATCTCCACTATTGCCGAGCAGCTAGTCGCCCCGATCAACGGCCAGGTCCAAGCCATCTTCAAGCTTGCAGGAGAACAGACCAGCATCGGTGAGGCAATTCTTGCCTTACGTTCCCCTGAATCCAGAGTGGCCGTTCACGGATATTTCCGGGAAGATCAGATAAATCATCTCACCAAGGATAAACGGGTCAAAATAACCTTTGCCGACCACTCAAGCAGTACAGGAATCATTTCGAACCACTATTCTATAGCTTCTTCATACCGGGAAAAGCTTAAAGACGAATATATTCCCATTCAATCCGCAGTGCTTGTTGAAATCCTGCCAGCTAACCCGAATGACGAGGAACGCTGGCGCAATTTTGACAGGTTGGATGTCACTATCAAGGTCAAACGATGAGTATATATTTAATAACCGAACATAGGGTTTCGAATATCGGACCCGTTGAGGTCATCAGTATCACGGCTGCTCAACTGAATGAAAAACCGCCAACAGATACTGAACTTTTTTTAGTTGATGGCTGTATTATTGCCGGACACAGGCTGAGAATTGGCCAGCATTGAACCCAGCAGTAGTACTGACAGCAAATGGTATCGAAAAGCAGAGATTGCCATAAACACCTCGTGGTAAAAGTTTCACATTTAACGTTTCACTTGTCCTCTTTCTAAGCATGACATTAATTGGTTTGCCACGAACCTGATGCCGTCTGCTACACGAATGCACCAGACACGTTTTCAAAACTGGTCAAGCAGCGGGTACGATGGGATCGCTCACTTGTCAGGTTTCGAGTACGGAAACATAGCGATCTCCTTTCCGTGAAATCGAAACATTTTGACATAATGAATTTTATTACTGTCGCCGACAACCTCATCTTCAACCTGATTCTCAACATTAAATGGTGGATCTATATCATCCAGATTATTTTCTTCAACACCGAGGTTCTGCGGATTATTCTTTTTT
>JADGBM010000049.1 GCA_015231515.1 Desulfobulbaceae bacterium | reverse complement strand
ACATTTACTCAAAAAAGCGTCAAGAAATGGAAAGCGGCCTACAAGCTGAAAGTAATCTTGAATCGCTAGGTAATAAGGTGCTGCTTGAGGCAAATATTAACATTAAAGCATCTGACTATCGGTTTAAAGATAAGAAGAAAATTTACAGCGGTATACAGCGACGTGGAAAAAATAAAGATGCCAGTAAAATTTCTGAAATAGCTAACCTCATTGGCTACAGAGAATTTGCTGAGCAGCAGATAATTGACCGCAACAGCGCCATCCTAGACAGGTTCTTTATTTTTTTGCACAACGAGGGTTTAATAACTATTGCAGACTGACCAAAGAATATAATATCAATGGAATTCTTTCTCTCAAGGTGTGCAATGCCATCAGCATCGGCTATGACTTCAAAATTGTGCAGGCAGGCAACGAAGCTTATAACGAATTAAGGTTAAGTTGTGTGAGGTACAACCCACAACCTGAACCGTTTGTTGGACAAGCCTGTGCCTGACACTCCTAGACCAAAAAGCTCAACTTGACCGGAAGATGCTTGGTCACTTATTTTCGCTAGTACGGTGCTGGCACTGAATGCTGGGTGTGATGCGATTCAAAAAATGGCAGAATAGTTAAAAATCAATTCAAACCTGTTAGAATAATTTCACTCTGCTTTTTTTATTTCCCTTTCAAATCTTCCCTATTTCATCTAACCGGCATCTAACCGAAAGAAAAGCCTCCATCTCGAAATGAGCTGAAGGCCTGATTTTATTGGTACGCCAGGAGGGATTCGAACCCCCGACCTACGGATTAGAAGTCCGTTGCTCTATCCAGCTGAGCTACTGGCGCATATTTTTCGAAAAAAAATCTCCGTTCCCAGACGGGCACGGAGATCTTTAATGTGAATTTTTGCTGATTTTAGTTTACTGCTTCTGCCAACCGGCTACCAGCCTTAAACTTAGCAACTTTTTTGGCTGCAATTTTAATTGCCTTTCCAGTTTGTGGATTACGTCCTGTGCGTGCAGCTCGATTAGACACAGAAAATGTACCAAAGCCAACAAGCGTAACAGAATCACCTTTTTTAAGACTCTTCTTAACTGAATCCATGAAACCATTTAATGCTTTCTCTGCAGCTACCTGTGACAATCCAGCCGCTGTTGCAACATCTTTAACTAATTCTGCTTTGTTCATCTTTTTCTCCTTTCCAGTGTTTCGCCGCCTGAACGACGAAGGTCGATCGTTTAATACATCCCCATATATTTAGAGCCACCACCAAACAGGTTAGCATCTAACAAGGTACTTCCTACCAATATCTTGTTTTGTTGTCAATGGTAATACTACCTATCTATTGCTTTTATTGCTTGAATTATGTGCACAACGGCTTAGCCCTATTTCTTTTTAGTAACTTCCTTCCAAAAATGCCCACAAGCTGTGTCAATAACATCGATACCATGCTTAACAAGCTCTGCACGCACGGTATCGGCCTTTTCCCAATCCTTATTGTGTCTGGCCCTTTCTCGCTCACTAATAAGCTTACTAATTTCAGGGGCCAAAGGGCATTCTTCCAGTCTCAAAACATTTAAAACTTCATTTATTTTAGCAAGCGACTCAAGAATATACTCCTTCTGCTCCTGATCAAGATTGCCCGTATTTAAAATAGGATTCATTTTTTTAATAAAATCAAATAAGGATGCCATTGCTTTTGAGATATTAAAATCATCATCTAACGCCTCAAAAAAACCGTCTTCCATCTGAGAGAGATGGGCGGCAACTTGCGGGTGAGGCAAGCCCAAGGGCAGGCACTTCAATTTACATGTAAACTCATCCAGGCGGCATAAATTTTTCTTGGCGGTATCCAGTTTGCGCTTAGAAAAGCTTATTGTTTTCCTATAATGTGTACTCAGTAAAAAGAAACGAACATCTCGGGCTGTATACCCCTCATCAATAAGTTCTCTCAGCGTAATTAGATTCTTGTTAGCAACAGACATTTTCTTGCCATCAACGAGAACGAGTTCGTTATGTATCCAATACTTAGCAAGAGGCTTACCAGTCATAGCCTGAGCAATGGCATTCTCATTTTCATGATGCGGAAATATCAGATTAGAGCTACTCGTATGAATATCCATGGTATCGCCTAAATAATGAAGTGTCATGGCAGCACATTCAACATGCCAACCAGGTCGGACATTCCCAAATTCGCTCTCAAAAAAGATCCCCTTCTTTAATTCAGACAACGTAGATCGCTTTAACAGGGTGAAATCAACTGGGCTTTCTTTCTCATAATCATCAAGATCTACTGTTTGCCCTGATCTCACTTTGGAGATATCGACTCTCGAAAGTTTGCCATACCCCCGGAATTTGGAGATATCAAAATAAACAGATCCATGCTTTTCATAAGCGTAGCCTTTCTTAATCAACTGGCTCGACAGCTCGATCATTGCACCCACATGGTCTGAGGCCTTAGGATAGTCCTTGGCCTTCCGCACACCCAACTGGTCAATATCAGACAGAAATTCGTTTATATATCCCTGTGTATACTCGTCTAAGGGCATATCAGCCAGGGCAGCACCCTTAATAGTATTATCATCGAGATCTGTGAAATTCATATAATAATGAACGTCAAAGCCTTTAACCGTCAAAAGACGATAGACTAGATCACCAAAAACAAAACGTCGGCAATGATCAAGACTAGCGTGCTCATAAGCCGTAGGACCACAGGAATAGAACGTTACTCTCTTTTTATGCAGAGGCTCAAAAACCTCCTTTTTCCGCGACACGGTGTTATAAAGACGCAAGTTGCTTTTTCCTTCCTCCTCAACCACCTGCGGTGCGGAAAAAAGTATTGTGCTGAGATATTTTTCTCCGCCATCGGGAAAAATAACGACAATAACTCCCTTTGCAATCTCTTTGGCTCGTGCTAAAGCAGCGCACATGGCCGCACCAGAACTCATTCCGACAAAAATACCTTCCTGACGTGCTAATTGACGTGCCATATCAAAGGCATCTTCATCAGCAACATTGACAATCTTAAAGGGTTTATTCTTATCAAAAATACCCGGGCAATAAGACTCCTTCATGTTTTTTAAGCCCTGGATCTTGTGCTTATAAAAGGGCTCCATGGCTATAACGTGAACTTCTGGGTGATTATCAGCAAAATAATTACTCAAACCCATAACAGTACCGGTTGTACCCATGGTTGCGACCACATCGGTAACAAGACCATCGGTTTGAGACCAAATTTCCGGTCCGGTATTCACATAATGTGCCTTCCAGTTAGCCTCATTATTAAACTGATCAGTCAGGAAATACAGCTCCGGATGCTGGCGAGCCATGGCATAGGCTTGCTCAATCGCCCCGTCAGTGCTTTTCTTAGCGGGGGTCAATAGGATTTCAGCACCAAAAGCGGTCATAATCTTGCGTCTTTCGATACTGGCAGATTCAGGCATAACAAGCTGGCAACGATAGCCCTTCACAGCACAAACCATTGCAATACCAATTCCGGTATTGCCACTGGTAGCTTCAAGAACTGTCTTATCAGGTGTTAACTCGCCGGATTTCTCGGCAGCTTCAATCATTGAAAGGGCAATGCGCTCCTTGACTGACCCAGCCGGATTAAAGGCCTCAAGCTTGGCATATATAGTAACATCTTTTAACGGATTAAGACGATTAATTGGCACAAGAGGTGTGTTACCAATAAGATCAAGAATGGTTTTCATTGTCATATAAATAGCACGTTAAATTATGGATAGAAAATACCACAAACAAGTACACAAAAAGTATATACTCCGGCGTTAAAGCCAACAACTGCAAAATATCAACAGCAATACCACCAGACAAAAAAAAAGCAAGCATTCCTTGTAAAAGAATGCTTGCTTTCAGGCAGTTATTGAAAAAACTGTTTTAGGCGTTCTGATTTTTTACCGTAACAGCAATCTTGTACAATACGGTCAGTATCAAAGCCCCTGCTGACCATACCGCCAGCACAATAGCAATTTCAGGAACGGTAGGATAATATTCTGTAACTCGTTCAAAAGGATTAGGCACAAATCCACCTAGCACCAGGCCAACCCCTTTATCGATAAAGAGAGAGGTGAAGATCATACCAGCTGCTATGGCGAGGTTTCGATGACTTTTCTTGAATTGCGGGAAAAGCATAAGGATTGTCGCAGTCATACCGATAAAGACTGAAAATTGCATCGGGGCAACCAGATTGTCATAGCCATGCAGTCCAAAGAATAGATAATCAAGGGTGTGCATATGACCTGGAAGTTGACTGTAATACCCTACAAAAAACTCAAGTCCGAGAAAGAAGAAATTGAGTAAGGCAGCATAGGTTATGATAGTCCCTAATTTCTGAATAGCTTTATCACCGGCATCAAAATTAGCAACTCGTTTAAGGAGAAGTGCAATAAGCAGCAGCAGAGAAGGTCCTGCTGCAAAGGCTGATGCCAAAAAGCGGGGAGCAAGTATTGCGGTCAACCAGTAATGGCGCCCAGGCAAACCACAATACAAGAAAGCTGTTACCGTATGAATGCCAACAGCAAATGGTATTGACAGATAAATAAGTGGTTTTGTCCATTTGGGTGGCGGCACATCTTTATACTCAGAATTAAGCACAACCCAGCCAATAATAACGTTTAAGAAGAGATAGCCATTTAGTACTAGCATGTCCCAAAAAAGCATTGAATTGGGGGTTGGGTGCAAGATAACATTCAATATTCGTAAGGGCTGTCCCAAATCTGCTGTAATGAACATAATACACATGGCGATAGCGGCAATGGCCATAAATTCACCAAGAATGGTGATTTTACCAAAGGCCTTATAGTCATGAATATAATAGGGCAGTACAAGCATTACCCCTCCCGCAGCAACCCCGACCATAAAGGTAAATTGGCCGATGTACAAGCCCCAGGAGACATCACGACTCATTCCCGTGACCCCAAGTCCATTTATATACTGATAAACGTAAAACAGGCCTCCTATGGAAATCATCCCCAACAAGAATAATATCCACGCCCAATATCCACTTTTACCTGATAATGCCTTCTCTAACATAATGATTCACCTTAAATGATGTAGAATACGGAAGGATATGTACCTGATGCTGGTTTCCGCTGAATTGTATAATTCTCTCTAAGAACCTTACTGATCTCTGATTTTGGATCATTAATATCACCAAAAACCATTGCTCCAGTATTACCACACGCTTCTACACAAGACGGCATCATCCCTTTCGACAAACGTTTCGCACAGAAATTACATTTTTCAACTACACCTCTCATGCGTGTCGGAAATTCAGGGTTAAGAGGCTTTTTATAAAACTTGAAATTGCCATTGGCGTACTGTTCTCGCGGATTTCTCCAGTTGAAGCTTCGCGCCCCGTAAGGACAGGCCGCCATACAAAAACGACAACCGATACAGCGATGATAGTCCATCATCACGATACCGTCCTTATTTTTAAAGGTCGCTTTAGTCGGACAGGCCCGCACACAAGAAGGCTTCTCACAATGGTTACAGAGAAGCATAAACTGCATTTCATGCAACGCATCATTCTTTTGGTGATGACTATGCTCAGGAAACGAATGCTCATAGTCATCAACCCACAACCATTTTATCTCATCTTTCGGGTTGCCAAAGTCTGGTACATTGTGCTCAGTATGACAGGCATCTATACATTTTTCCGCCAGACCCTTGGTATGGGTAATTTTCTTAACATCAATTACCAAACCATACTGGATTCCTTTTGGCTCTGCCTTTGCAGCATGTCCCGTGTTCTCAGTTTTTTCGGCATGGCCTCCGCCAGAAGAAGCAACTGCATCCCCTTTAAGCAGCATGTTAAATGCTGAAGGAGCAGCCACTCCAGCGACAGCTGAGAGACCAGCAATTTTCAGGAATTTTCGTCGTTTAACATCCATTAATTCATCTCCTTCGGCTCAACATGACAATCCCAGCAATATGGTGTTACTGCGGCATAGGTATGGCAGGAGGTACAAAATTTTTCTCTGCTTTGATGACAATTCATACAACCATTCTGCAGGCTTTTTTCATATTTCTTGCCGTCTATTACTTGAAATTCTCTCTCTCCTGTTCGAACAACTTCATCTCTCCAGTCATTAAGAAGTACCATATGTGATTTCCGCATATAGTCTGAAGGAGCCACACATTTTTTCTGGTCCTTGGGCATTAAGGGTATTGGTATGCGCTCAGCCCCATTGATCACGTTATACCAAAGGGGAAAGCATATAATAGCCACAAATATTGCCAGTCCTGTTATTACCTTTCCACTATCATACATCGGCGTCACCTTCCATTCCAGGGAGAGTTTCAAAACGTAAGTCCTGGTCTCTCTCTTTTTCACCATCCATTATCAAAGCATTACCGACAAGCTCTGATATACCACACACTCCAACATTCGGGTTCCAATACTGCATCAGGGCCAATAAAGTTGCCCTGTCGATGGCACAGACACAAGATAACATATTAACACCATGCTTATCTTTGACATATTTGACCGCATTTGCACGGGGCAAACCGCCCCTCATCCGCAGCTCCATGATCTCTCCGGTGTTCAAGCCGGTACCGGAGCCACAACAGAACGTTGATTCCCGGATGGTATTTTCAGGCATTTCATGAAAATTGTTGCAGACATGTTTTAAGATGTAGCGAGGTTCCTCAAGCATTCCCATACCTCTGGAGGGATTGCATGAATCGTGAAAGGTGACGATCCGGTTATCGTTCCTGCTCGGGTCAAGTTTCAACTTACCATGCCTGATCAGGTCGGCGGTGAACTCACTGATGTGTACCATCTTAGTTGAGGCAGCATTCTCAAAAACAGTTCCGGTAATCGGTGATTTTGGTACTTCCAGAAAATCAGCAGGGCCGTTCATGGTGTCCATGTACTGATGCAGTACCCGCCACATATGCCCGCATTCGCCACCCAGAATCCACTTGACCCCAAGGCGTTTGGCTTCAGCATACATTTTACCATTAAGTTTCTTCATCAACTCATTATTGGTAAAAGAACCAAAGTTACCACCCTCAGAGGCGTAGGTACTAATGGTATAATCGAGTCCGATATGTTCGAACATCATGATATAACCCATAAAGGTGTATATTCCCGGATCAGCAAAAACATCTGCTGAAGGGATAACGAAAAGTACCTCTGCGCCCTTTCGGTTGAAATTAAGGTTTTTGAGACGAACACCGGTAACTTCCTCGATGTCGTCAAGCATATATTCCGCGTTTTCTTTAAATGTATGGGGCTGAAGGCCTAGATGATTTCCGGTGCGGTTCGAGTTTGCGGCCGGCTCAAGAATCCAGTTTGTACCAACGCCAACCAGATGGAGCAATTCACGGGCCATCATGGTTATTTCAGCAGTATCAATTCCGTAGGGGCAGAAGACCGAGCATCGTCTACACTCTGTGCATTGGTAAAAATACATAAACCATTCTTTTAAAACCCCAAAGGTCATCTCTCGAGCCCCGGCAAATTTACCCAGGATCTTTCCGGCCTTGGTGAAATCATTTCGATAAACTGATCGAAGGAGTTCAGCCCGCAGTACCGGCATGTTCTTTGGGTCTCCTGTACCTAAGAAGAAATGGCACTTATCGGCGCAGGCCCCACAACGTACACAGCAATCCATGAAGATCTTAAAGGACCTGAACTTGTCCAATCGTTCTTTCATGCCATTAATAATGATTTCCTTCCAATTTTCCGGAAGCTTCCAGTCATCGCTCTCGACATCCCATTCGCGGGGTTCACCAAAAAGACCGGGGAGACTTTTGCTGTGATACTCAACCATACTCGCTTTAGCGGGATAGCAATAATTCCCTGGCTTGAATACCGCTGGCACTTCTTGCCAATCTTTAGTCGGAACCGCCCCGGTCATCAAGGAAGGACCACGAGCGACACTGACACCTAATTCATCTACTTTCATATCTGCCATTGTATTTTTTCCTTACTCAGCTGGGGTTTCCGTTGCTTTTCCCTGTTCCTCTTCTGCGACCGGCTCTTCTGGCGGCAACTCCTTTTCTAATGGAAGTCCTGCCTCCGCCATAACGTCTCTAAAATCATCCTCATAACCTGCGTAGGAATGAGGCTTGATTGACGGGTCATTCCAAGGATTGATATGACGTACCATCCTGCTGTTGTTTGCTAAATTCCTGGTCGGACTCATGAAAATACCGCCCATATGCATCAACTTCGAGAATGGTATGTAAGCGATTAACGTACTTACCAGAAAAATATGGATATAAAAAAGTGAGCCAATATCGTCGGCGAGAACTGGTGAAAATGAGGCAAGGCCCACGGCAAGTTGCTTGATATTAATGACATCGACCCGGACAAAATAGCGCATCAAAATTCCTGTCGAAGCAATTGCAAAAATCAGGAATAGTGGGAAGTAATCAGCAGGCAGTGATATATAACGAACATTGGCAAGAATAATTCGACGAAGGAACAGGAGGGTAAGGGCCCCAAGCAGTACCAGATCTGACTGGTACAAGGTCGGAGCACCTATCTGCAGAATACCATCAAAGAACTCCAGAATTGGCACAAAAAATGGCATCGGATCGGTAAACAGTCGCATATGCCTAATAACAATTACCGCAAAGGAGTAATGGAACATCAAAGCAAACAGCCAGAGGTATTTGCTCGATCCATAGCGCAACTTAGGGCCGTCATAAACATCTGCCTGGGTGTTTCTAAAAAGGGACCTGAAGAGCAACACCTCAAGTGCCATTCGCTGCACAACACCAAGTGTGGTTGACGGATCATCAATCTTCGCCTGCTTAATCCAGGGCAACGATTGCCCCTGACCACATGTGGTGGGGATCCTGAAAGGCACCGGCGACTTTGCCCAGCCAACAACCTTGTTAATGAAACCGCCGATAAAAATCAGAAATGCCAAATAGGGTATGACAATCCCGAACAGCGAATCCATGCCTACCTGAACTCCAAGGAAGGCGAACAACATAAGACCAATAACTGCGACGAAGGGATACAAGATTTTCATTTACTACTACCTCGCTTTGGGGTTGAACTTAAAACTAATCCGGTTAAACCGGAAATAAGCGCTTAACGATTTTTTTGTTGCTATGGAAACAAGAAAAAAATTCTAAGGCACTAACTATCCTGAATAACTTTAAGCTCGATTTTCTCTTCTTTACTTTTCCTCGTCATAGCTGACGGACAACGTGCCCCAGCCATAATATGATTTCCAGAACGATATTCATTGACCCTTATCTGAGAAATAAGCTCTCTATCTTTCATATAAAGATCAAAAATCCGCATGGCCAAATCATCAACTCGACCCTCAAATGCACTCCACTCCGTTGCGCACTCGGCAATACATTGCAGTCCACATTCTTCAATAACAATTTTTTTTAGGAAAAACACAAATCCTACAGCTTCAGATGGCCCAAAGGTCTGTACGGCCCGGAGCTTAACAAGCTGCTCCATCTCTGTCGGCAGTTCGTCCAGTTGGTCATTGACAAGCAGACCTAGAGTTTTTTCAAGCCCCTTTCTGACGTTAAAACCCAGAGGATTCGCAAACTGGTCTTTCTCTTTCTTAAAGAACCTGGCGCCATCACTTGAGTATGTCGCCAAAACACTATCAATCCATTTCTGTTCAATGGCCAATAAATTTTGTTTTAGTTGTTCTTTAAAGTTCATACCAGTATCTCTACCTATTTTTCCCTAATGAAATCAATAAGAAATGAACATTACTGAATGCTAATTCAGTTTATGCCAGAAACGGTTATCATGTTTTAAACAATATTTCAACAGAAAATTTCATTAAAGTATGCAAAGAAATAAAATGGAATTACCCGAAAATATGACAAACTCGCAAAAAGTCAAAAAAGGTTCAGCGCCACCCAATGAAATCAACTAGTTACAGAGCGAGCCGGGGATGTCGAGCGGCTTTTTGCGAGACCATCAAAATATAGAGGGAAGCTTAAAGCTGGGAGTTGGAAGTTGGAAGTTGGAATGAAATAGTTCTCAGAGGGTTATCTCCTGCCCCCTGATCTCGACCCTCTGACCCGCTACAAAGAGTCTTTTTCCATACGAAGGGAGTACACCAGCCGGTGTCTTCTTACAAAGAAAACTGCAAAAGCAGCAAGAGAGGCTACCGCCGAAATAAGGGCCATAATCCAATAAAACCGGTCAACGCCATATTCATCTGCCACAAAACCGCCAATAGATGTGGCAATGGAACCAATTCCGAAAAGCAGAAAAAAGTTAACACCAAACCACTTCCCATGGGACGCTTTTTTTGAATATTTAGCGATCAGATAATTTTGAGCCGGCTGCCAGGCGTAGTAAATAAGGCTGAACAACGAGCAGATTACGATCAACCGCGTGTCAGTATACCGACTCATAAAATACAAAATCGGGGCAACACACAAAAGCACACCAGCAGTAAAAAATTCCGGGTGCTTGAGCTTGTCGTTAATGTAGCCTCCGAACCAAGCGCCAAATAATCCAAATGACAGTACGGCGGTTGTCATATAACCGGCTATAACAACTGGCTCATCATGGTTAGTAATAAAATGAATCTCTCCCCGCAGCAAGGCCGGCAAAAAGGTCAACGAACCTCGAAAGATAAAACCGGATAAAATACTTCCTGCAAAAATCAGTAAAAGTGCTATCGGCAAAAAAGAAACAGGCCTGTCGTATTCCGGCAATGCTGAAGCCTCTCCTTCGTCGTCTATTTTTTTACCACCACCAGTCCTATGCCGCCCAAACAGAGCACGCAAAGACAAGTTAGCCTCACCGGGTATATTGGCGACATAGAGCAAAACCGCAAACACCAGCCCAACCAGACAAAAAAGAAGGTACGCTGAGCGCCAGCTCTGAAAGTACCAGACACAAAAAGCACTAAACAACGGCGTCATAAACAACCCGACATTGCCCATAACCCCATGAACACCAAGGGCCTTCCCCTTGCGCTCACTTACCCTCCTGGCAATAAACGAAAGTCCTGCCGGATGATGTATGCTGGCAAATAGGCCCAACAGCGAATAGGACAAGGCAAAGGTCCAGGTGCCAATAGACAAACCCACAAGTGCTGAGGCAATCGACATACCAATCACCCCAACAGTCAACAGGCGCTTTGAACCATAGCGATCTGCCAGATAACCCGCCGGAAAGGCCCCAAGGCCGTAAAGAAAATAGCCTACACCGGCAATAATGCCAATCGTCATGAAGGACATGGAGTTTTCAGCCGCAATTACAACCATGACCGCCGGGAACAGCGTCATAAAACCATGGGTAATGAAATGCGAACAGCTGGCAAGCCAGACAACTTTTTGTTCATCTGTCATCGGCCTACTCCCAGGCAACTCTCTTCTTAAGAAATGGTTTATAAAGTACTTCGCCTAAATCACCGTCATCTTTCTTGTCAAAGATCTTCTCATCTATATTTTTCTCATTAATTGTGCCAAACCAGTTATTGGGAATAATAACCTCAAAATCCTGGGCCTCCGCTACAGCAACATTGTAATCGACATTGTCATAAATATTATTATGCTCAATTATTACTTTTTGGGCCTGATAGAGATATATACCCTTTTTATTTCCTGTGATCTGATTGTACGAGATGGTCGCCTCAGCCTTTTCCTTAGGGAAAATGCCAAAAAACTTATTATCTTCAATCAAGTTGTGCGAAATTTCACCCTTCGAGTTTCTCAAACCAATCGCGCCTTTATTATTAAAAAACTTGCTGTGGGTAATCTTCATCACAGATATCTTACCAAACCATGGGGCATCCAGGGTTTCTTCCTCCATCTTAAAACTGACGCCAACCCCGTTCTTAGCAAATTCACTGTTAGTAATAACCGCCTCAGCGCCGTGTCCATGAATTCCGTTATAAGCAAAGAGCATCTTGCAGTAGTCAAAGATATTACCTTCACTGCCGAGAAGATTAACAGCCCCCCAGTCCTTAGGTCGCGCGTCAATCTCCTTTGAAGTGAAGACAATAGCCTCCTTGCTAGTGCCCTTGGCGATAATTTTACCGCGAATAATCAGTTCCGCTTCCGGGTAGTACGGCGAGACAATGCCGAACATATTCTGATCAGAGGTCTCATCGATACGTTTAAATTTAACTGTCGTGCCCGGTTTGATTGTCAGCGTCACTCCGGGCGGCACATAGACATCACCATTGATGATTACAGTCCCTTCCCACGTGGTGTCTTTTTCGAGGGTAGACATGCCCAGCTCGACAACTTGCTGTTTCTGTTCACAACCAGTTAATGCGAGACTTACAACAGTGATCAATACTGCTAAATAATGCATAGCTTCTCCTAAAATTGTTCTACATTTTACGCATCAAACATTACTAAAAGACCCACACCAACAAAACTGTCAGTGCGGGCCGGTGGTATGTATCATTTCTTAACTGATCAGTGCTAATCAGAATTTTTATATGATTTGCGACGCCATCAATCCAGCCCCAGTTGATACTCGGGCGCAATACCATAACCTCTCTTTCTATTCACCATACCGACAATAAACAGTAAGAGAAGGCCAAATAAGATGGCAACCTGGGCCGTGACTGGCGTACCGGAAGAGTTGCCGCCCAGCCCCCAGTTCTGCACAAATGCCGCACCAACCAACATGCCGAAGACCGTCACTCCCGCATCAGTATCACCCTGCCCGGCCGAGACGAGTTGACGCAACGGACAGCCCCTGATCAATACCGAGCCAAAACCAACCAGCAGCATACCTAGAAAGGCCCAGCCATAACTTTCGTTGGAACTCGGCTGGCCGTACAGACCGAAAGAAAACTGCCCGGTCAGAAGGCTTGTTACCAGGGCAAAAACGAAAAATGATGCCAGGCTGACCAAAAGCCCTGTTGAGCGCGGGCAGTTCATAATCTCTCGAGGCCCCCACAAGAAAACCCTGGCGATGCCCCCCGTCACACAAAACTGAGTATGCTGGGCCCATCCACCGATCAACAGACCAAGCCCAAGCGAAAGAAGAAACGGTGCATGCATCGCCCCACCGCCTTTTTCACTAAAACCAATAAAGGGGGCCTTCATTACGCCCAGAATCAAGAGAAATAGCATGAATGCGGGTATCACATAGCCGCTGGCTTTTGGCGTCTCTGTTGGTTTACCCAACTGAAAACCATTTTCTACAAACTCAAGGCCGATATAAATTCCAGCAATCAGGCCAACAACCCCGACCAGGGCACCCACGTCACCAGCGGCAATCCTCAACACCATTTTTACCGGACAGCCAATAAATACCGAACAGCCAATAATGAGCAACACGCCAACCATAAAACGTAGGAGGGGAGAACTGCCTCCGGTAGTTACGAAATCTTTTCGATACACCGACCAGGCGAAGGCCCCAAGCACAATACCCAGAATCTCCGGTCGTAAATACTGCATTCTGACGTTATCATGCAGCCCTATGGCACCAGAGACATTTTCCATGAAACAAGAGACACAAACCCCCGTATTGGCCGGATTACCGAAGTAGGACAAGACAAAGGACCCTACCCCCATTATTGCCCCCATAATTACAAAATTACGTTTTTTCATAACCCATATCTCTTGGTTTGAGGAACTAACTAACTACAGCTCCCGGCTATTTTACGAAGCATATAATAGAGCATTTTTTTGTACTCTTTCTGCTCTTCATTACCTGGATTTTCTGCCAGAGCTTCATCAATGAGGACCTGGGCTTCATCCACGGTCTTTTTAATTTTTTTGCCTTGAAACACAGTCGTCTTCTTGTCCAGAAAATCGGGATTTAAGTCAATTGCCTTTCTATACTGCGACATGGCCTGGACGGGCTGCTGTTTACGCAAAAAAATATCGCCCTTGAGCATGTACGGCTGCCCCTCAAAGGCATAGTTTTTCAAGAGTTCGTCTACTAAAAGACCGGCCTGCTCAATACTTCCGCTGGCAATCAGTTTCTTGGCCAGGGCCAGCTTTGTATCAAAGTTCGGATCAATATAACGCTGAACTTCCTGGCCCTTCCCTGGCAAGCGATCCTTAGATGCACCCTGGCCTCCGCCATTAAACATCAGGAGAACAACAGCCCAGACTGCAAGCACGACAATCGCGCCGGTTGATATTCTATCTAACCTATCCATGACAAACTCGTATAAACTATATGTCGCGCGCCAAGACGCCAAGGCGCAAAGAACGACACTTTTATATTATTACAAAAAAGAATCGGAGTCTCCTGTTGTCCTTACCTGCGACTTTTCATCTTGGCGCGACATCTCGACTTTTTACGAGTTCATCAGACAGGATAACATCCAACCCTGACCGGTCATCGTCGACTAACAATTCTTGAGTTAGACTATAATCAGCATCCGGCGGAAAGCCAGTCAACACACCCAAATAATATCTCCCCTTCGGCAAAAAAAGCAGGTACTGACCCGTCTCATCTGTCCAGGCAGAAAGATACCTGGGAATCTCTTTGAACCGCTTAACCGTGTCGGCCATAGCATAAGCCATTACCACAGGACTCCCTTTTTGATCCAGAATTCGCCCTGAAACACGCACCAGTGTATCGTTTTTCTTCTGGATCTTTTTGGTGGCCTCACGAAGATCCATAACCACAAAGTCCATTAACAACTCTTCATCAGGGCCAATCTCAACCTCTACCGGAGTTCCTGAATGTTTATCCTCAAGCCCTAATGGGCCGAATTTCCGACCATCTCTGCGCAGGGTGGCAAAAGCCCAGTACACTCCCTCGGGAAGCACTACCTGGTATTTACCCTCTGCACCAGTTCGGTTCGAAACAAAATCGGCCGGTCGCTTAACATTACTTGTCTTATAAAATGAAACCTCCGCCCCCGAAACAACAGCCCCCTCAACATCAGAAATTTCTCCGGAAAATGTGAAGGTTGAACCAGCGGCCAGTGCAACACCACCCACCAGAGTCAAAAAAGCGATACAGCACAAGATATCTATCAAGATGAGTTTTGATGTTTTCATTGTATTGGCGTCCAGTCAAGCGTTATCGGCTGCTCGAGCACCGGATCAAAGAGCACATTGCCAATATACGGTTCACGATTCCGATCAAAAACCGTATCAAGCACAGAAATCCCACCCCACCAGTTATTGCGGGCATCAACATCGGATTTATTGAAATCACCCAGACGCATATTGTAGCGGTCATTGGCATAGATATTATTCTGTGAAATAGTCAATCCGTCGCCTTTCTCTCGGATATAGATACCCATCTCATTGTTCGTCACAATGTTATGGGAGATATCCCCAAAGGCCAGATAGGCCCGCATGCCGATTCGATTTTTTTGAAATACCGAATTTTTTATGGTTACAGGCCCGCTCCTGAAACGCATCCCCCCATCGTTACTGACAAACTGACATTGATTAACAATCAAATTCGTATAGTGACTGTGAACTCCCCAGGTTGCATAGGAAAAATCACAATTTTCGAAAAAACTGCCAAGTGCACGATCCAGACTTATCTCGTCCCAGTCGTTGGCACCTTTTTTGGCTATCGAGGTAAAGCTGATCCGCTTATCAACAAGCCCCTTACCCTGAATCGCGCCATAGACATCCATGCCAACAGAGTCGCCAAACTCGACCACCGAGCCAGCCATAACGGACAAGGTAACATCAAGCGGCACCGTGACCCGATCAAGAACCCGAACAGTACCATACCAAGAGATATCAGTGGGCACCAAAGCAACCGGCCAGACAAACTCAATCGGAGTTTGCAGCACAGGCTCAAGTAAAACTTTACCGAGCGCCGCATCGTCAGCCTGATCGTATATCTTCTTTTCAAGGTCTGAATCACCCCACCAGTTGCCAACAGCGTCAATTGTCTCTGCTGTTTCAAGGCCAATGCCGTAGAGCCCGTTTGCGGTTATGACATTCCCCCTGATACTGCCGGTAAACGATAATACCCCAATACCGCGCTCGCCATTGCCGGTGATCATGTTGCCCTGAATTTCGCCCCGGGAATCCCTGACAATCAGGCCATGCAGGCCATTATTAACGATGGCGTTATGGCGGATATCAATACTCTCTGTATTGCGCAGGGCCAGACCGAACTCAAGGTTTGCACTCATCAGATTGCTGTTAAATTTTCCAAACAGGGCATCAGCAACCAGCAGACCATAACGATTGCCCGACATACTATTGTTTTCCACCGTTGCAGCCCCTTCACGTATCCGCAAGCCATCGCCTTGATTGTTGGCAAAAACATTGTTTTGCGCCACCACATTCATCCTGAAAAGATTGGCTCCATTGAAATTTTCATAAATCGTATTATTCCTAAAAACCACTTCCGAGTCTCTCGCTTGAATCGCGCTCGTATTACGGTAGAAATGGTTATCTCGAATCTCGACCAACGACTCCTGGAACTGCATGCCCCGATAATTATGCCGCATAACAGAGTTGGTCACAGCCACGTTGGCAAAATGAAAGTGCATTCCCCTGTAGCCCTGCTCGATCTGGCAGAACTCAATTAAATTTTTTGTCTGATCACTTCCCAGAATATTAATGGAGTCCCAAGCACCCCTTTTGGCATCTTTTTCTGCGGCCCGAAAGATGATCGGCTTCTCGCTGGTACCCTTGGCAACAAAACCACCCTGCACCAGAATTCCGTTCTCGCCAATGCCATCGCCGTTGGTATCTTTGAAGGTAAACTCAACAACGGTTCCCGGCATAATTAGCAGGCGTCCCTCAGGGGGCACTCTCACCTGGCCCTGCACACGTATCCGCCCCCGCCAGGTTGTGTTGCCGACCAGGGTTTCATTACTGTAGGTCTGGCTCAGGGCTCTCTCCGGCAATTCATAAACAACCGGCGTGACTTTCACATGCTGTGCTTTTGCAGCGAAGTTGTCACGCTTAACATTATCATTGATAACGGAGTCGGCAGTAATTACTTCACCGCCATTAAAGGCCAGCACCCCATAGTCATTTGCCCTAACCACAGAATTTTTCAGTTCTATAACCGCCCCTTGTCCCTGGGCGATCAAGCCATAGCGGTTCCCCGAGACCGTGACCCTGGAAAGAACTGCACTGCCATCAATCAAGTGCAGGCCCGTTTCAGCTTCGGCAATACTGGTATTTTCGATTATGGCCCTGCCACCATCAACGATTATGCCGGCCCAACGCTCAACATCGACATCTCCGTTAAGCGCAAATCGGACAAGGTTATCCGTATGACCTTTGATAATTAATGTGCCACGCACAAGAATCTCTGTTTGATGGGAGAGGAATTCAGGATCAATGCGGGTATTTTCGGACGGCTGCACGTTGACAACTGTACCAGGAGAAATTGTCAGAGTTACGCCAGCAGGAACAAAGAGATCTTCTACTATATCAATAACCCCTGTCCAATTTGTATCTTCAGTTATTATGCTGGCATAGGCATCTGCACTGGTCAGACAGAATAGACAGATGAAAAAAAAATATTTGCGGATAGTAAACATTGTGTCACTTAGTCGTTTCGGGTGTCCTAGCCCGAGCCTCATCCTCAAATTTCTTGCGCGTTTCTTCCGGGTCTGGAATACGAAACAGTTGAATATCAACGCCAGAAAGCACCTCACCTTTCTTGCCAATCACGGAGATCGCTTCGCCGCCTCCACCTTGTGTACCAATTCCTGGGGGAGCACCACCTGATTTACCGCCCGCATTTAAGGGGGAAGCATCACCAACCGGGGCAGTTTTCCCGTAAGTGCCGATAAAAGAACCCGTCCTGGGACGCCCACCCTGCAACGATTCACGAGCCAGCACATAGTATTGTCCCGGCGGCACTTTCAATTCGTAGAGACCATCGTCACCGGTTCGTTCAGAAACAAACTTTGGTCGTGCCGCCGACATACTTTCTTTCAAGGTAACCATAACACCTGACCTAGGCTGACCATTCTCGTCAGTAATCTTTCCCGTAATCACTATAAAGTCATCAAACTCCTTAAATTTGCCAGGAGGCACACCATCAAGTCTGCCAATCTCTACAACCTGCTTGGTGATCACTGCAACAGAACGTAATCGTCCCTCACTGTTCCTGACAAAGAAAAACTCTTCACCTGCCCGAGGCGGCCCCGGCCCTAACCCCACAGCCCTTACCATAGCACCAACGTAGAAGTTCCCGGGCAACAACTGTGCGGTGAACCATCCCTGGGAATCTGTGCGAGTGACCATATCAGGTACGCGCCTGGCACTGCCTATCGCTGGAGGCGGGCCACCCTTCGTATCAAAAAAAGAGACAATAGCGTCAGCAAGAGGTTTGTCATCGACAAAAACCTGCCCTTTCAGCGTTCCCATCCTGGCTTTCATAAAACCTG
The DNA here is from genome assembly GCA_015231515.1 of Desulfobulbaceae bacterium. NCBI lineage: Bacteria > Pseudomonadati > Thermodesulfobacteriota > Desulfobulbia > Desulfobulbales > Desulfobulbaceae > Desulfobulbaceae bacterium. The sequence continues at coordinate 2,472 of JADGBM010000049.1, read as the reverse complement.
GAATTCCGGCAGAAGCATTGGTCAAAAAAACAAACAGTAAGCTAACCAGAGCTATAAATGCCAACTTTTTCATTCTCTACCCCTTTTGGTTAATTCTTTCAGGCATAAATCCAGCACAGTTATCAATCAACAGTTCACTCATTACCGACACTTTCACATATAATCTTTTTAGCTGCAGTGATAACTATAAAGTTTGCTATCGCTATTGTCAAAGTTTTCAACCGCTACGCCCACTCAACTTGCCGGAAAATTAACTAAGCGATCTTCAGACTATAAGTCAGGGCTCATCAATCAGTTTCACAAAAACAACGTTATACCTTCTGCCATCGGGATATTTTAAGTTGCTCACATGGAATTCCACAGGAATCACAGACTTCACCCACCAAAACGGCACAGTGCTGTGATCCCGTCCGCCCTAGGGGCTCCCGGTATCCCAGCACTGTGCCGTTACCTGTTCCTGTAACAATTTGGCCTTTCATAGTATTATTTTATTGCGATGATTTACAGGGTCCGTTAACCGGTGAAAAAATCAATGGGATTTTCAATATGGCAACTTCTGGGTGGGTTCAAAACAATTCAACAAGTGGGTCCATTGTTTCTCGGCGGTGACACTTACGGGTAGCCGATGCATGACTCGGAGGCCATAGCTGGTCGCTATCCTTTACTATGCAGGGGACTTTCACCCCTAACTCTCTGCCGGCTTTTACCGGCGCTTTCAATCTGTCCCCTTTTCCTTTTCTGTTATCCTTTTCTGTTAAAGGTAATCATACATCCAGTCCAAGAATCAACATCTCGTTAACATTTCTAAAGTCTCGGTCATGGGTTATCAGGGCCGATGATCCAGAAGACACGGCAGTCGCTAACTGAATTGCGTCAGGCAACTTTAAGCGGTATCTTATTCGAATCCTTGCTGCCATAAATGAAATCTCAGCAGTCAGATCCTGAATCGACCAGTTAGGGCCTGAAGTCAAGGCCTGATAGTAACGATCAGCCAACAGCTCGTTATTATGTCCCAACGGCCCGGCAACTACCTCAGCAACAGTCACAGGTGATATAATCGCCAGCAAACGCCCAGAATCAATTTGTTCGAACAGAGGCATAAAGTGTTGTGAATATGTTGAGTGTCCCTCCAAGAAATAGATTATCGGCGCACTATCAACTGTAACGAGTGAACCGTCAGGAAGTTTATTTAGATCAATCATTCCCATTCATCACGATATTCATTGATGGTAGCAGTGGAATCTTCGCCCCACAAGCCTTTTCCAGTCGCCTGCAAAGCAAGCAGACCTTCCCTTTTAGCTATTTTTCGCTGGGAAAGCGCCACTATCGCTGCATAAGGAACACCACGTTTTTTTACAATCGTCTGTTCACCTGCATTAGCCCTGTCCAGTAGTTCGGGTAACCTTCTCCTCGCAGCCTCAGCACCTATTTCAAGCATAATCTCCTCCAAAAAAATTAAGCATACACGTACAGTACAGTACATACTGTACGTCGTTAAGCATTAAATTACAAGGGTTTTCGTCGTCGTTTTCCCTGTAATTACCTGTAATTAGGGTCAGAGTAAAATTAAAATATCTCTTTCCGCCATCCTACCGGCCGACCCCGCTTTTTATTCTTTAATCGTCTTCCAGTTAAGGCCCCTATCTCTTCTTTGAGGTTTTGCATTTTAACTTTAAGGGGTTTATGGGCCAGAATCAAATGTTCACCACGAATGACAGCCCTGCTAACACCAGATGGACTGATACCGAGAAATCGACCGACGTCTGTTCCCTTTTCTCCTGTCATTCTGACGGCAATATAACAAAAAACAACCCTGGCCTCTGAAACAGAATTCAACCGGGTTCGTATCAAAATCGCTTCCGGATCAACATTAAACAAGGTTCCTACGACTTGCTGAATCTCAGATAATGTCATCTTGCCTGGCAATATGCCTTTCAGAGTTTCATTCTGCTGAAGTGATTCAACAAATGATCCGCTCCCCAGAACCCGTTCATCAAACAACTCAATCTCATCCTGTGTTCCGGAAGCCTGCTGACTTCTCCTTAAACCCCCGCCTACCAGTTCGGGGCGATTACCCTGAATAACACCATCAGCGACAAACTGCCGATAGTTATTGCGGGCAATTGCTTCTTCCTTACCAAACAGGAACAATAATTCATCGACAGACTGTCCGGTAAGACTTTCTTTCCCCAGTAAAACACCATGCCCACACCATGGGTAAATCTCAAGGGTTTCCATGTCCGATACCATTTTTGCCCTGAATGGATTGAGATGAATGTATCGAACCAATTCAAGAAGGTAGGAATCCTCTTCACAAACAATCGATTTGTACCTGTTCTGGAAAAGATGCCCACTTCTCCTGTGACGGCGATTAAAATCTATCGCATACCCGGTTAAAAGCCGTCTCATGAAACGGGATAGTTCAATATTGTTGCAGCGGAGAAGTAAATGAAAGTGATTACTGAGCAGAGC